>DATKBG010000021.1:0-3937 GCA_035514255.1 Acidimicrobiia bacterium | reverse complement strand
AGGTCGCTCACCGCCAGCAGCAGAGCGACGTCCGACGATCCGAGTCCGCCGGCACCGGGTTCGGCATCGAGGACCAGCACCGAAGGAGCGAGCCGACGGGGCGATGCGTCCTCGCTGAGGGCGTACACGGCGACTCGATCGCCCGCCACCAGGTCACCGTGGACCGCCTGGTCCGACCGCAGGGTCAGGCCGATCGTGTCGAGGCGCGCCGAAGGAGGTTCGGCAAGGAGCGACAGGAGAATCGGATCGCCGTCGGCGAGCCGAGCGGTGAGCACCATCCCGGAAGCGGTGTCGAGGTTGGCGGCAAGGAGGACGGGGCCGGGTTCGACGATGGGAACGGTGCGCGTGGGTAGGGACCCGATGGCCACCCCAGGGGGGAGCGGTCCGTCGGCGACGACCACGTCGGTGGCTGAGGGTGGCGCGGTGAGTGCCGCAGTGGCGACCCCGGCGGCGAGGGCGGCGACGGCGGCGAGTGCCAGGCGGAGGTCGAGCTCGAATCGGTGTCCCCTCATGTGCTCAGTTCCACACTCACCACATGGGGGAAGGCGACGACCCGGAGACCGCGGTCCGATCCGATCTCCACGTGGTCGACCCCGACCCCGGACACGCGACCGGAGTGGGTCTCGCCGTCGGTGGCGGTGAGGCGAACCGCCGACCCGGCGTCTTCTGCAGCCAGGAACACGTCCCGGAGCGAGCGGTTGCGCCGAGCGGCGCAACGCGCCGCCTCCATCTCGGCCTCGAGCGTGCGATCCATCCTGTCGCGCAGTCGTCGTCCGAGACTCGCCAGGTCGGGATGAGCACTCGTCACAGCGTCCCCTTCGAGAGCCGTCAGGGGAGTCGCGTCGCTCGACGCGTGACGGTGCCGGTTACCTATCAACCGACGATGGCCGCCTCAAGGGTGTCGTCGAGCCGAGATTTCGCGGGTCAGGTATTCCCGCGGGCCGTCCAGGCTCGGGCGGTGATGGTGAAGGAACCGGCGGGCAGCATGGCGCGGCATTTCTCGCGTAACTCGGCTTGCTGGTGCTCTTCGAGGCCGGTCAGATAGGAACCGGCTGGGCCGACTCCTCGCATGAACGTTCCCCACCACTCTTCGAAGCCCGTGTAGTTCTGGGTGACTGCCAGGGTCGTTTGTTCGATACTGCGGAGTCCAGACTCCCGGAACATGTCTGTCAGGTGGCCATCGCGAACACCGGCAAGGGTTGACTCGTCCTCCACACCCGGATCGAGTGCTCGTGCCGCGGTCCAGAACGGCCCAAGCGGACCATGTCCGCCGGCGAAGTCCCAGACGGACGCTGCGATCACTCCACCGGGCCGCGTGACCCGGGCCATCTCCGCGAGACCGGCGAGTGGGTCTGTCATGAAGTGGACAACGAGTTGGGCGAGCGCGGCGTCGAAGCTCCCGTCTCGGAACGGCAAGCGCTCGGCAGCCGCCAATCGGACGTCGACACCCGGGTTGCGCTGTTGCGCCGCGGTGACGAACGACTGAGAGGGATCGACCGCGGCGACAGCGGAGGGTCCGACACGGTTCACGAGCTCACTCGTGAGTGCGCCCGGGCCGCAGCCAACGTCGAGCACCCGGTGCCCGGCATCGATGCCGGCGAATTCCACCAGCTGCGGCGACAAGTGCTGCGACCAGCGACCCATGAACTGGTCGTACGCGTCTGCGGCAACTTCGAAGCCCATCGATGGAATCTACACACTGCGCTCAGCGCCGTTCGTGGGTCCGGTCTACTCCAGCCCGCTCGCATCCTCGGGGACGTCGACGGCGTATTTCTCGAGGACGTCGAGCGGGACGATGTCGAGGACCGCCTCGTTGGTGGAGGCCAGCACCACCGGGGCGGCGGCCCCATCGGCGTGGGCTCGGGCCCAGTTACGGGCGGTGACGCACCAGCGGTCCCCGGGACGAAGCCCGGGGAACCGGAACCCGGGCATCGGCGTGGTCAGGTCGTTGCCGATGGAGCGCTGGTGGTCGAGGAACGCGGCGGTTACCACGGCGCAGATGGTGTGGCTGCCGAGGTCGTCGGGCCCGGTAGCACAGTTCCCGTCGCGATAGAACCCGGTCATCGGGTCGGAGGAGCAGGGTTCGAGCGGTCCCCCGAGCACGTTGCGGTCGGACATGGCCCCAGTATCGCTGTTCGTGGCGTCAGGTCAGGACACGGACCAGCGTGTCCTGGAGGTACCCGAGGTACATGAGCAGGGCGGTCTCGGGATCGGTCGGATCCTGGGTCTCCTCCCAACTGTCGTCCTCGATGCCCAGGCGGTGGGCGAGGGCGATGCGGGCATCGCCGATGACCCGCATCCAGGCCATCGCCGCCTCTTCGTCGAGGACCTTGGAGTCGAGGGTGGCGGTCATCATCGTCCGGTCCTCGCCGCGGGCAGTGTCGAGTGAGTCGCCGAGCAGGGCTCGGTATCCGTCTTCCGCATCGGTGTCGTTGGGGTGCGCCGTGTAGGCGAAGCGGCCGTCGGCGTCGCCCGCAGCCTCGATGACGTCGGTCAGTCCCCTGAGCACCTGTCGCTCATCGTCGCCGAGACGGACGGCGACAGCGTCGCCCCTTCGGGTGAAGGGCTCTTTCACGTTCGCTCCAGCGTGGCCCATAAACCGTGATGATGCAGTCGATGGCAGTCGTGCTCTGCCTTCTCCAACGGCCCGTTGGACACGACCGCCCGGCCGTCGTTGTGGACCTGCAGCATCAGGCGGGTGGCTTCCTCCACGGAGTGTCCGAACAGTTTGCGCAAGACCCACACCACGTACGACATGAGGTTGACGGGGTCGTTCCACACGATCACCTGCCAGGGCCGGTCGGACTCGTAGTCGGTATCGGCGGACGGATGATCGGTCCGTTGGGGTGTGGTGGTGTTGCTCACGGTCTCCGGCTGACGATGGGCGACAGTCGTTGGGCGTTGAGCCATTCCTCGAAGTCGACTCGGGAGACCCGCCACTCACGACCCATCTTCACCGCGGGGAGGTCACCCGCTCGCAACATTCGGGTCACCACGAACGGTGAGACGTCCATGTACTCACACACGTCGGCGACCGACAGCCAGTCCTTCGGTATGTCGACGCTGATCCGCTCCATGACTCAGAGGGTACCGAGCCATCCTGGGAACCGGAAGGGGGAGGCGAGGAGTCACCCCTCACCCGACGCCAACCGATTGTCGGGTCCGTTTGCCGATCGCCCGTGCCCCAATGAAGAGGGGCCGGCACCAGGGCCGGCCCCTCTTTCACTCATCGACCGTGATCAGCCTCTGAGGACCAGGCCCACGATCACCGGATCGTGGTCGGACACCCGGTACGGCAGCGGCTCAAAGAGGGCGGCCTGCGCCGGCTTCTTGAACGAGGTGTCGTAGTCGAGGATGTCCGGCTCGTCGGCATTGATGTGGAACATCGTCACGCCCCTCACCTGCGAGAGCAGCGATGCGCTCGCCAGGGCATAGTCGAGGGTTCCCAGCTGACCGTCGAACACATATCCGTAGGCCGTGTTCGACCCGGGCTTGTTTATCAGGTCGAAGAAGTTGTCCCCTCCGCCCTGCATGCCGTCGGGGCCGAGCTTGATCCGGTCTATCGGGTCCTCCTTGGCGTAGGAGTTGAGATCTCCGACGATCAGCACGTCGGGATCACCGGTCGATGCCTGGAGGTCGGCGACAAACGCCATCAGCGCCTCGGCCTGGGCCATCCGTGTCAGGTTGCAGTTCGCCTGATGGACATCGAAGGGATCGCCGACCGAGGCGCAGCTCGAGCCTTTCGACTTGAAGTGGTTGTTCACCACGGTGAACACTTTGCCGGGCTCACCCACCGGATGGAAAGTCTGCGCCACGGGCGGTCTGCCCAGAGGCTCGACGTCCCACAGGTACGAGAGTGGTGGACGCACGCTGTCGAACGCCGGGTCGGCGATCGTCTGCGGAGCACCCACCGGCACCACCGCCGAGACGCGATAGA
>DATKBG010000020.1:0-21749 GCA_035514255.1 Acidimicrobiia bacterium | reverse complement strand
GCGGCATCCGATGCCTCCTTGCTCACCGCCACCAGGGTGACAGACCCGGGATCCCGCCCGGACCTGACGGCAGCGGCCGTCACCGCGGTCCGCACCGCGGTCAGCCCGGCAGCCATGCGATCGACACCTGTCGTTCCGGCGTCCGGTCCCGCCGGTGGGAGTGGAACCTCTCGTCGTGATGAGTACACGCGTCCATGTCGAGCACCTCGACTCCCTCCAGCTGGGCGCGAACGGCGCTGGCGAGGTCGACGCTCTCCGTACTCCAGGTGGTCTCGGCGGTGCGGCCGGGAAAGCGTTCGGCCACCTCGGGTCCCACCTCGAAGCAGCACGGGCCGATCCCTGGTCCGATGACCGCCCTCACTACGTCGAAGCCGACGGCCGCCATCCGACTTCGGAGCTCGGTCACCACACCGGCCTCGACCCCCCTCCACCCAGCATGGGCGACACCGACGGCACCTCCGGAGACGAGGATCACCGGGAAACAGTCAGCGGTTCCTACGGTGAGCGCAACCCCGGGATGTCGGGTGAACAGCGCATCGGCCTCACCCTGGTCGCCCTCGCGGTCCACCTCGACGACGCCGGCACCGTGGACCTGATGCACCCACGCCCACGACCCGGGCGCGCCGACGGCGGCACTGAAGGATCGGCGCGATTGCAGGTCGACCCGCCCGTCGCCGTCGGCTGCTTCGCCGAAGGCGGCTCCAAGCACGCCGGCGGGTCTCAGGCTCATCCCTTGAGGAAGTCGGGGATGCCCATGTCGTCGAGCGGCTCGTCGTCGGGTGAGTCGTCGGGCTCGACGGGAGGGGTCGTCGGTCGTTCACCTCGAGTCCCCGGCGCCTCCAGGCCCGGCGAGCGGAGTCGGCCCCGTTCGGTGTCGACCCCGAAACCGGCGGCGATCACCGTGACCCGTATCTCGTCGCCGAGCGAGTCGTCGATGGTGGCTCCGAAGATCACATTGGCATCGGCCGTGCAGTGCTCGGCGATGGCCGTCGCCGCCTGATTGACCTCGTGCAGGGTCATCGTGGAACCGCCCGCTACCGACAACAGTACGCCGCGGGCGCCCTCGATCGACACCTCCAACATCGGGCTGCTGATCGCCTTAGCCGCCGCCTGCTTGGCCCGGGTCTCGCCCGAGGCGCTGCCGATACCCATGACTGCGGTACCCGCGCCCCACATGACGGACTTCACGTCGGCGAAGTCCAGATTGATCAGGCCCGGCGTCGTGATCAGATCGGTGATGCCGCCGACTCCCTGGAGTAGCACGTCATCGGCCAAACGAAAGGCATCGGTTATGGGCAGCGACTCGTCGGCGTGGTCGAGCAGTCGCTGGTTGGGGATCACGATGAGCGTGTCCACCTCGCTACGGAGGGCCCCGATCCCCTGCTCGGCCTGGACCGACCGGCGGCGACCCTCGAACCCGAAGGGCCGGGTGACGACGGCGACGGTCAGCGCACCGAGGCTGCGGGCGATCTCGGCGACGATGGGGGCGGCACCGGTGCCGGTCCCGCCGCCTTCTCCAGCGGTGATGAAGATCATGTCGGCGCCGCGCATCGCGTCCTCGATGTCGTCGCGATGGGATTCGGCGGCGGCCCGACCGACTTCCGGGTCGGCCCCGGCACCGAGTCCGCGGGTGAGATCGCGGCCGATGTCGAGTTTGACGTCCGCATCGGACATGAGCAGAGCCTGGGCATCGGTGTTTATCGCGATGAACTCGACGCCGCGCAGGCCAGCCTGGATCATGCGGTTGACGGCGTTGACCCCACCGCCACCGACGCCCACCACTTTGATGACTGCCAGATAGCTCTGGAACCCGTCGTTGCTCAGCATCGGACGCTCCTCTCGGCCCCCGCCGGGCGCGAGGGCAGCTGGCGAGGCTAGTCGCCAGAGATTGCCCGGCAGGATAGTGACCCTCGACCAGAAGGTGAAGTGGTGCTCAACCTTCGACCTCGCCTTCATGGATGGCAGACGGAATCACGGCTGGCCGGCTCGGCGAGGTGACGTCGATTCGGGACCCCACCGGGATGCCCTCCGCCAGGAGCGCGACCAGTGCCCTGGCCTTGTCCTCCAGGTCGATCGGGTGCCCGAACCGCACTTCGTGGCCGGGCAGCCTGCCCCACAATTCCGGACCCACCGCTTCGATCCTGATCCCGGGGCCGATCCCGTTGGTCAGGACTCGCGCCATCGCCACCAGGTCCAACCATGCTTCGTCGTCGGTTACTGCGCCGGGAACGCGATCGACGGCCGCTACCGCAAGCTGGACGAGCTGGGGAGTGGGCCGCTGTGCCGTGTCGATGACCACACCGTCGGAGGCCACACGCATCCACCCCACCCGGCCCTGGATCCAGGCCACCGGCTCACGCTCTATCACCTCGACGATGAGCCGATCCGGCCACTCTCGATCGACCCGAACTGCGGCCACCCATGGGTCGGTCGCCACAGCCCGAGCCACCAGGTCGGTATCGACCCACAACAGTATGGCCCCCTCGCCGATCCCTGACGCTGCGACCTTGCTGGCGGCGCGCGATTGCACGACGCCGAGCACCTCGATGCTCTTCACCGAAAGCAGGGGCGAGTGGAGCAGGATCGCCGATCCTGCCAGCAGCGAGATCACCAGCATCCACGGCCACGATGCGGCCGACAGCCTGGTCTCGGCGCCGCCGTCAGTCATCGAAGTCCCCCACGAACCGGAGCTCGGGCTCGAGTCTGATTCCTGTCTCCACTTCGACGCGGCGCTGAACGGCCTTGACCAGCCGGTGGATGTCGTGCGGGGTGGCATCGTCCCCGGCGACGATGAAGTTGGCGTGGCGGTCGCTGATCGCGGCGCCTCCCATCTGCCACCCCTTGAGGCCGAGTGAGTCGATGATCCTCCCCGCCGAGTCTCCTGAGGGGTTCTTGAACACACTGCCCGCGTTGTGGGTCCCTCCGGGCTGGTTGAGTCGCCGCCACCGGGTGATGTCGCGAATCCGCCCCTTCCCCACCGCCGGGTCGATCGTCTCGGTGTGGAAACGAGCCAACACCACGAAGTCCCGATCGGTGAGATTGGAGTGGCGGTAGCTGAGGTCCAATGAGCCAGCGGCCCGCACCTCGGCGGTGCCCTCGAACAGGTCGACGATCCGAACATCGATGAGACGATCTACGGTCTCGGAACCATGGCAGCCAGCGTTCATGCGTACCGCCCCGCCGACGCTCCCGGGGATGCCGGTGAAGAACTCGAGTCCGCCGCGACCGGCGGCAACCGTCTCCCTGGCGAGCACCGGGAGCGGACAGCCGCCTCCGACGACGACCACGCCGTCGTCCACCACTCGGATCTCGGTCAGCTTCCCGCTCGACCTCACGACCACCCCTGGGAAGCCGGCGGACGACACGACGACATTGCTGCCCCTCCCGAGCGGAAGGACCGGAAGGGACTCGCGGCTAGCGAGGAGCGCGGCGGCGACCACGTCTTCTTCGTCTGCTGCTTCGACGAGGTATGCCGCCGGCCCGCCCACCTTGTAGGTGGTGTACCGGGAGAGGCGAACATCGCGCTGCACTTTTCCCTCGGACTCCAGGCGTGCGATCGGGTCGGCCATCACGAATCCGCCAGGAGCACCACGAGCTCGTCGGCAACGAGGGTGATGTCCCCGGCCCCGAGCAGGAGGACGAGCGCACCCGGCCGAACCGACTGATGCACGGCGGAGGCCAACTCCTGCCGGGCCGGCACGTATTCGACGGTCGCCCCCGCCCCCGCCGCGGCATCGGCGACCCGGCGACCCGTGACCCCTGGGATCGGAGCTTCTCCGGCGGCGTACACGTCGGTGACGAAGACCCGATCGGCACCGGCGAGGGCAAGACCGAGTTCGTGGCCGAGCTCGGCGGTGCGGGTGTAGCGGTGCGGCTGAAACACGGCGATCACCTCACCGCGATGCCCGAGGGAGGCGGCGGCGATGGTCGCCGCCACCTCTGTCGGGTGGTGGGCGTAGTCGTCGACCACCAGGGTGTCGCCGAACACCCCTTTGATTTCGAAGCGTCGTCGTACTCCGCCAAAGCGCGACAGACCGTCGGCGGCAGCGGCGACGTCGAGCCCCATCTCGCCGAGAAGGGCGAGCACCGCCGTGGCGTTACTGGCGATGTGATCGCCGGGCTTTGGGACCCTTACCGGCACCGGTCCGGTTGGACCAGCGAGGGTGAAGGTCACCGCAGAGCGTTGATGATCGATCCCCTCGATCCTCCAGGTGGCGTCGGCCGAGGTCCCGTAGCCCACAACCGATGGCACGGCATCCATAAGCGAGCGAACCCCGGGGTCGTCGACGCATGCCACGACCGGTCCGGCGACCCGGCCGGCGACGACCCGAAAAGCCGACTCGAGGGCAGCGAGTGTCTGGTAGTGGTCGAGGTGGTCGGCCTCGATGTTGGTGACGGCCAGAGCGGCCAGGTCCAGGCCGCTGAAAGTACCAAAGGCCTCGTCGGCCTCGAGCACGAGCAGCGACTCCTGGCCCAGATGGGCGCTGGTATTCAGGTCGATCATTTCACCGCCGACGAGGAACGATGGATCCCTCCCGAGGGCGTGGAGGGCGGTCACCATCATCGCGGTGGTAGTGGTCTTACCGTGTGTGCCGGTGACGCCGACCGTCCGGATCCCGGCGGTCAGGGCGTCGAGAAGCTGAGGTCTCGCCCATACCGGGACCCCGGCGTCGGTGGCGGCGACCAGCTCCGGGTCGGCTCCGGGAACGGCACTCGAGGCGACGACGAGGTCCCACTCCCCCGCCCGTTCCGGTCGATGCCCTACCCAGGTCTCCACTCCCGCCCCCTCGAGGACGCGAAGCACCGCTGCGGGCTTGATGTCCGAGCCGGTCACCCGGTGGCCCGCCTGGGCGAACATCTTGGCTAGCCCTGACATCCCTGAGCCGGCCACGCCCACCATGTGGATCCGCCGATAGTCGACCAGCTCAGCCACGGGCGGCCTCGAGAAGTATCGACGCGATCTCGTCTGCGGCCCCCGGGCGTGCCAGGCGGCGGGTCGATACGGCCATCGAGTTGAGGCGCTCTGGATCTCGCAACACGCCGGCAACGATATCGGTGATCCCGGGGACGTCCTCCTCGTCCACGACGATCGCCCCGCCCGCCTCGGCGAGCGCAGCGGCATTGGCGTTTTGGCCCACCCGCCGCAGCGGCACCAGTACGGCCGGAGTGCCCGTGGCGGCGAGCTCGCTCACGGTCATGGCGCCGGCACGACACACCACCAGGTCACAGGCGGCGTAGAAGGTGGTCGGATCGTGCTCGTATGGGATGCGAATCCAGCGCCGGTCGTCGGCCCCGACAGGTACCGCCACCTGGGCATCCGCAGTTTCCCCGGTGATGTGGAGCACGGTCGACGGAGCGACTGCCTCCACGATGGCTGGGGCCGCCTCGTTGAGTACCCGGGCTCCGAGCGAGCCACCGAGGATGCCGACGACCGGACCATCGGCAGAGATCCCGTACCGGATCCGCGCCGCCGGCCTGATGGCCGCCCGCTCGAAGTCGGTGAAACCGGATCGCAGCGGGTTGCCGACCACGCTGGAACGCGGGAGACGCTCCGCCGGCCCGGGAAGCCCGAGGAACACACGCTTCGCCCGCCGGGCGGCGAGTCGGGTCGCCAACCCGGGTACCGCGTTTTGCTCCTGCAGGAAGAAAGGCGACCCGACCCGCGCCGCCGCTCGCACCGCCGGCACCGAGACGTACCCGCCCATGCCCAACACGGCACGCGCCTCGACCCGATCCATCTCCTCCGCCATCGCTGCAGCACTTCGACGCAGCGCAAACGGGATGGCGAGATTTCGTGGGCTGAGAGACCGTCTGAAGCGGGTGAGGCGAAATCCGGTGAAGGCGAAACCGGCATCGGGTACCAGAGTCGCTTCCATGCGATCACCTCCGAAGAAGACCACCTGGCTCCGATCGAGTCCGGCGGCGACCATGGACTCGGCGACCGCGATGGCCGGGATGACATGGCCCCCGGTGCCGGCGGCCGCGAGGACGATGCTCACCGGCGTGGCCCGACCCCGATGGGCCCCGTGTGACGAGCGATGCTCACCAGGATGCCCACGCCGACCAGGGACACCACCAGCGCGGTCCCACCAAACGACATGAACGGCAGCGGAACCCCGGTGATGGGAAGTAGGCCGACCACACCACCGATGTTGATCACCGCCTGCACGCTCAGCCACCCGGTGATGCCGATGGCGGCCAGGCGCCCGAACCGATCCGAGCAGTTCCTGGCGATCATCGTCCCGGCAAGAGTCAGGGTGATGAACAGGGAGACCACGAGCAAGGAACCGGCGAGGCCGGTCTCCTCGCCCAGGATGGCGAAGACGAAATCGGTGTGTGCGTTGGGGAGGTAGGACCACCGAGCCCGGCTCGCCCCGAGACCGACCCCGAAGAGGCCACCGGTGCCCAGCGCGACGAGACCCTGAATGGCCTGATACGAGGAGTGGAACGGGTCGCCCTGGAGGTCCAGGAACGCAGTCACCCGCTGCCAGCGGTACGGCGCACTGATCGCCCCGACCACGCCAAGACCGGCGGCACCGATGGCGCTGCCGACGACGTATCCGAAAGGCGCGGCACTGGCCAGCATTATGGCGAACGACGCCGCCGCGATCACCACGGTGGTTCCGAAGTCGGGCTGGAGCATGATCAGCCCGATCACCACTCCGGTCGACAGCACGACCGGGACGAGGAAGCTCCAAAAGCCGGCGATCCATCGCTCGCGCCGGCTCATCACCGTGGCGAGGAGCAGGATGGTCGACAGCTTGGCGGCCTCGGAAGGCTGAACGCTCAACGGTCCCACGGCCATCCACCGGGTCGCTCCGCCAGATCGCATCCCGACCGCCAGCACTGCGACGAGCAGCGCCACGGTGCCGAGGAACGCCGGAAATGCCAGCCGCCGCCACCAGCCCATCGGCATCAATGCGGCCACGACCATGCCGACCACGCCGACGACGAGCCACACCATGTGTCGTTTGAAGTAGTAGAGGCTGTCTCCGGTCTCGCGCAGACCAACCACCGACGAGGCCGACAGCATGGCTCCGAGGCCCACCACCAGCAGGAGAACGACGGGCACCATCAGGAACACCACCGCACGGGTGATGCTTTGTGCCCTGCGCTGTGCTTCACGCAGTGCGACCCGCGATGGCACGGCCACGGTGGCCACGGTCACCTCCCCTTCGTCTCGACGGCCAGGCGGGCGAACGCGTCTCCCCGCTCGGCGTACGAGGCGAACATGTCGAAACTCGCCGCTCCGGGAGCCAGCAACACGGTATCGCCGGGCTCGGCGACTTCTGCGGCAATCCGGACTGCTTCGGCCATGTCGACAGCGATCCGGCCGCCACGGCTCGCTGCCACCAGCGCCGTTCCGGCCTCGCCGATCCCGATCAGCTGGCGCACACCTGGCTCAGCGGCCAACGGCGTGAGGTCGAGACCCTTGGCCCGCCCCCCGGCGATGAGCACTACCGAGTCGAAGGACCTGATCGATGCGAGGGCGGCGTGCGGGTTGGTCGCCTTCGAGTCGTCCACCCACCGCACGCCGGCCCACTCGCCGATCAGCTGACGACGGTGGCGGCCCGGGCGATAGGCGCGGGCTGCCCCGGCGATACCGTCGGCGGTGGCACCGAGATGGAGAGCGAGGGCGGCGGCCGCAGCGAGGTCGACGAGGAACACGTCGTCGTCACGCCCCAACTCGTCGGCTGGCACGACGACGTCGCCGAGGCGCAGCGACGATCCCTCTCTCCCGAAACCGTCGGGGGTGACCTGGCGCCCGCTCACCGCCACCCGCCGGGCCGAGGCCACCGCGACGGCCGCCGTGGCCCCGGTGTCGTCATGGTCGTACACCACGATGTCCTCGGGTGCCTGGCGCTCGAGAATGCGCTGCTTGGAGGCCACGTAGTGGTCGAAGGTGCCGTGCCAGTCGAGATGATCGGGAGCGACGTTGAGGAGCACCGCCGCCGGCGCGTGAAAGCGCTCGATGAACGCCAGTTGGAACGACGACGCCTCGACGACGAGGATGTCGCGCCCGGCCCCCACCTCGGCGCACAGCGGGTTGCCGATGTTTCCGGCGGCCACGGCGTCCAGGCCGGAGGCGACCAACATCGCCGCCGCCGCTTCGGTGACGGTCGTCTTGCCGTTGGTGGCGGTGACCGCCCCGAGAGGAGAGCGCAGGTGGCGCCAGGCGAGTTCGAGTTCGCTCCACACCGGGAGTTCCGAGGCCAGAGCAGCGGCGAGCGGAGGAGATGCGGGAGAGATCCCCGGGCTGGTGACCACGAGGTCGACCCCGTCGAGGAGCCCCGGCAACCAGTCTCCGCCGTAGTGGGCATCGGCATCGACCCCGGTGACCGCGCTGGCATCGGCGTCGTAGACGACGACCTGCTCCCCGAGAGCGCGCAGCAGGGTGGCCGCAGCCCGCCCGCTCACCGCGGCGCCCAGGACCAGCACGCTCATCCGATGCCCCCCGACGAGATGAAGTCGCCGTAGAACAGGCCCATCCCGAGCGCGATGAAGATGGCGGCGAGGATCCAGAACCTCACGATGATCATCGTCTCCGGCCAGCCCTTGAGCTCGAAGTGATGGTGGAGGGGGGCCATTTTGAAGATGCGCCGGCCGAACAGTCGGAACGAGGCGATCTGCAGTACCACCGACATCATCTCGATGACATAGAGGCCACAGAGCACGGCGAGGAGCAGGTGGGTGTTGGTGAGCAACGCCATCGCCGCCATGGCCCCGCCCAAAGCCTGCGACCCCGTGTCGCCCATGATGATCTTGGCCGGGGCGGCGTTCCACCACAGGAAGCCGAGTGAGGCCCCGGCAAGACCAGCGGCGAGTCCGGCGATCTCGAGGGTGTGCACCGTCTCGTAGAAGTCGGGATGGCGGAACTGCCAGAAGGCGATAATCACGAAGGCGCCGAAGACCAAAGCCGCCGACCCCGACGCCAGACCATCGAGCCCGTCGGTGAAGTTCACCGCGTTCGCTGTCGCCGTGAGCAGAAACAGGACCCACACGACGTACAGCGCACCGAGCTCGAAACCGAGCGGCTTGGTGAATGACAGTTCCGTGTTCACCCCGTAGCCGACAGCAGCCCAGGCGAACAGGCCGGCGATGGCGAGCTGACCGGCGAACTTCCAGCGCTTCTTGAGTCCTTGATTGCGCTCACGGGTGACCTTGGAGAGGTCGTCGAGAAACCCGATGAGACCCATACCGACAAAGGCGAACAGCACCAGGAGTCCCGGCGTCCTGAACGGCCGCCATCCCAGATCCCATGCGCCGCTGGCATCACGCAAGTCGAGGTGGCCGACGATCCACCCGGCCACTACTGCGACCATCATCACGAGCCCGCCCATGGTCGGCGTCCCCTGCTTGTGGTCGTGGGCGACCTCGTCCTGGATGAACTGACCGATCTCACGAGAGCGGAAGTAGCGGATGGCGATCGGCGTCACGGAGAGGGTGACCAGCAACGACACGGCGGCACTCGCCAGGAGCACGATCATGCGGCTACCTCCGAGACGAGGGCCGCAGCCACTGACTCCAGCCCGGTGGCGCGAGACGCCTTGACCAGCACAACGTCGTGGGGCTCGATGCGGTCCGTCAGACAGCGCAAAGCCTCTTCGGCGTCGGCCACGGCGACGGCGATCCTCCCGGCCCCGGTGGCGATCCCCGGATCGTCGCCAACCACCACCACCAGCGCGAAACCGAGGCGGGCGGCCAGCTCACCGACGGCGACGTGTGCCGCGGTCTCGACCGGTCCGAGCTCGTGCATCCGACCGAGCACGGCGAGGCGGCGACCGGACATGTCGGCAACGGTTCGCAGGGCGGCGGCCATCGACTCGGGGTTGGCGTTGTATGCGTCGTTGACGACGGTCACCGCGGCGCCACCGATGGCCCCGCGGGACACTTCCATGCGCCAGCGCGACACCCGCGCTGCCGCCAGGCGCTCCACGGCCGGTCCGAAGTCACGCCCCACCGCTACCGCGGCGGCCACGGCCGCGGCCGCGTTCGAGACTTGATGACGGCCTGGCACCGGCAGGGTCACCCGCCCGGCCTCGTCACCGGGGCGCAAGGTGACGGTGGCGAGGCCGAGGTCGTCGACCGTCACCTCGGTGGCGCGGACGTCGGCGCCTTCGCCCTCGCCGAAGGTGAGCAGTCTCCGCGGCTTCGGCAGGTGGGCAGCGTCGAGATCCCGGGGTACCACGGCGATGCCGTCACCAACCCCTTCCACGAGCTCCCACTTAGCGCGCAGGACGGTGCCGACGTCACCGAACATCTCGAGATGGGCGGTGCCGACGTTGGTCAGCACGGCGACATCGGGACGGACCACAGGGGTGAGCGCCGCGATGTGGCCCAGCCCCCGGCTGCCCACTTCGACCACCAAAGCCGTGGCGGCATCGGGAGTGTCGAGAATCGTCAGGGGGACGCCGATCTCGTTGTTGTATGACTCGAGGGCGGCGTGGGTGCCGGGTCCCATCGCGGCCGCGGCCAGATCCTTGGTGGTGGTCTTACCGCTGCTACCGGTGATGGCGACGACCGGGATGTCGAGCTCTGACCGTCGGGCCGCGGCGAGCGATGAGAGGGCCGACATCGGATCATGAACCTCCACTCCGGAGACCCCGGCAGGGAGCCGGCCCCGCTCGACGAGACAAGCAGCCGCCCCGGCGCTGACCGCCTCTGCCGAGTAATCGTGTCCGTCGACACGATCGCCGCGCAGGGCG
The DNA here is from genome assembly GCA_035514255.1 of Acidimicrobiia bacterium. Taxonomy (GTDB): domain Bacteria; phylum Actinomycetota; class Acidimicrobiia; order Spongiisociales; family UBA11373; genus DATKBG01. Next base: position 11,043 of record DATKBG010000020.1, on the reverse strand, counting down.
ACGAACAGAGAGCCGGGGCGAATCCGCCGACTGTCGATGTCGACCGAGGTCACCACGGCATCTCCGACGGAACGACCGTCCGTAATCCGAGCAATGGAGGCGAGATCCCACTTCACAGCGCCGCGGCCTCCTCGACGACGACGGTCCGATCGTCGAACGGAATCACCGTGTCACCGACCTCCTGTCCGGTCTCGTGCCCTTTACCCAGCAGGAGCACCACGTCGCCGGGACGAGCTATCCGGAGCGCCTGACGAATCGCCGCCCGGCGATCCACCTCGACCACCACGAACGCCTTGGCCGGGATGCCGCCTGCTACCTCGGCGACGATCGCCACCGGATCCTCGGTTCGGGGGTTGTCCGAGGTGATGACGGCAACGTCGGCGGCGGCGACGGCGGCACCCATGAGCGGACGCTTCGAGCGATCACGATCGCCCCCGGCCCCGACGACGGCAACGATCCGGGCCGTCCCGGCGACGATGTCCCGGGTGGCGGCGATGGCTGCAGCGATGCCATCGGGCGTGTGGGCGTAGTCCACGATCACGGTGAAATCTCTTCCCGTCTCGACCAACTCAAAGCGCCCCGGCACGGCGGAAACTGACGAGACGCCCGCTGCGATCGTATCCCACCCCAGATCGAGTGCACGCCCGATGGCCGCGGCGACGAGGGCGTTGGCCGCGTTGAACCTGCCGGCAAGGGGCACCCGCAGCACGGCACCACCGTCGGAGGCGGTGACCGACATCGTGGTGGCATCGAAGCCGAGGCGGTCTACCACACCGACAACGTCGGCATCCTCGAAGCCGACGGTGGTCGTGGGCACGCTGGTCTCCGACGCCAGGCGACGGCCCCACTCGTCGCCCACCCACACCACGGCGGTGGCGGCCCGCTCGAACAACTGCCGCTTGACCAGGTAGTAGGACTCCATGTCTCCATGGAGGTCGAGGTGGTCGGGGCTCAGATTGGTGAAACCGGCGACGGAGAAGGCTGTGGCATCGACACGGCGCAGCGCCAGCCCGTGGGAGGACACCTCCACCGCGGCGATCGTCACGCCCGCGTCCACCATGGTCGACAGTAGTCGCTGGAAGTCGGAGGCTTCCGGGGTGGTGCGGGCCATCGGGAGGTCGGTGTCTACGATCCTTGCCCCGAGCGTGCCCGCGAAGGCGCTGCGTACACCGGCGGCACGACAAATGGCGTGGATCATGTGGGTGACCGTGGTCTTGCCATTGGTCCCGGTCACCCCGACGAGCCGCAGACGACTCGAGGGATGGTCGAAGACGCGGTCGGCCAGTTGGGCCAGCGCTCGGCGAGTGTCGTCGACTACCAGCGCCGGCACGCCGTCGGGTACCGGGCCGGGATCCTCGACGCACACCGCCGGGCTCCCGCCCGAGACCGCAGCATCCAGGAAGCGATGACCGTCGTGGCGTTCACCACGGAGTGCGACGAAGAGGGTGCCCGGCCCGGCGGTTCGCGAGTCGTGGGTGACATCGACGATCCCGAGATCGGGCTGCTCCGGCGGGTCGGCGCCGACGACCCGGGCCAGCTCGCGCAGCGGTACCGGGTCACGGGGCATAGGGCGGCACTCCGAGCTGGTTGAGCGTTGCCAGGGCGACCCGGGAGAACACCGGAGCGGCGCCCCTGCCACCGCTGGCATCATTCCTGGGGCTGTCGAGGACTACCGCGATCACGACGCGCGGATTGTCGATGGGTGCGACCCCGATAAAGCTGGCGACCACGTCGGTGCCGCTGTAGCGCTGGAGCTCGAAGTCATACCGCTCCGTCGTCCCGGTCTTCCCTCCGACCCGATGGCCGGGAACGGCGGCGAGGGTCCCGGTGCCGCGATCGACGACGGCTTCGAGCATGGCGAGCAGTATGTCCGCCGTTTCGGAGGACACGACGCGGCGCTCGGAGGGCACGGTGGGCCGGCTGGCTCCGTCACCGCTTATCAGCTCCCGAACCAGGTGGGGCTGGACCCAGACCCCGTCGTTGGCGATGGTGGCGTACACCATCGCCATCTGCAGCGGGGTCACCGAGACACGGTAACCGATGGACGTTCCGGCGAGGCACGTGGTCACACACCACTCCTCCGGTGGGCGCAGCAAACCGCTCGGCTCTCCGGGATAGTCGATGCCGGTGGCGCGTCCCGCCCCGAAGGCGTCGAGGTACCGGTGCAGCGTGGCGGCTCCGATGCGCTCACCGATGAGGATCGTCCCGAGGTTCGACGAGTTGGTGACGATCTCGGTAACCGTGTGCGGGCCGAGCATCTCGATGGAGTCCTCGAACCTCGTGTTGTGTCGCTCGATGTGATCGGGGATGTCGAAGTACGTGGCGGCGGTCACCGAACCGCTGTCGATGGCGGCGGCGATGGTGACGATCTTCTGCGTCGATCCCGGCTCGAACACGTCCGTGACTGCCCGGTTGCGCAGCGCGTCGACGACCAGTGTGCGGCGGTCGTTCGGGTCGAAAGCGGGGGCGTTGACCATGGCGAGGATCTCACCGGTCTCGACGTCCACCACGAGCACCGACCCAGCCGCCGAGCCGGTGCGCTCCATGGCATCGGCCAGAGCCTGCTCGGCCTCGTACTGGATCTCGGACACGATGGTGAGCACCAGGTCGCTCCCCGGCTCGGCGGGTACCACGTGGTAGCTGCCCAGGGGGATCACCCGGCCCTGCGGATCGCGTTCGACCAGGAGTTCCCCGGGGGTTCCGGCCAGCGCCTCGTCGTACTGCAGTTCGATGCCCTCGAGACCGCGGTTCTCATCAGTTTGGACGAAGCCCACGACGTGGGCGGCGAGATCGCCGAGCGGGTAGACGCGCTTGGGTTCCACGAGGAAGTGGATGCCGGGGAGGTTCGCCTCGCGGATCGACTCGGCGATCGCCTCGTCGACCTGACGGACCACATAGACGAAGTGACTGTCGCCCTGGAACGCCTCGTACAACTCGCCGGGATCCCGCCCTACGAGAGGCGCGATACGCCAGGCGACCTCACTCCGATCGGCCATCTCTGTCGGGTTGGCCACGATGGTCACCGCGTCGACCGTTACCGCCAACTCGCGGCCGTTCGTGTCGAAGATCGTGCCCCGGTCGGCGGCGAGGGTTTGGCTGCTGCGCCACTGGCTGCGCCCGCGGTCGGCGAACTCCTCGGCCTGCGCTCCCTGGACGATGGTCAGCCGGTAGCCGACGGCCCCCCAAGCGAGGACGAGCAAGATCCCCACGGCGACGAGCCGGGTCTCCAGGCCGCGGCGCGGCTGCTCGTACATGACCCAGTCCTCCTCACCTCGGCGCCGGCGCCGGCGCCCTGACGACCATGCTCAGGGCTGGGCACTCAACAGCAGCTTGAGGTTCGCCCAGCGCTCTTCGATGCCGAACCCCGACGAGCCGAGGCCGGGCACACTCACCACCCGGACTTCCTCCGGGTACACCATCCCCATGCTGCGTGCCATCCGGGCGATCCTGGCCGGATCCCTGAGCTCGGCGACGTCCATGCGGAGCTCCCAGTAGCGGGCTTCCTCGGTGGCGATCGCCTTCTCGAGGTCCTCCATGACGAAGGCATGACGATCGAGTGCGATCCGGGAAAGCACCAGCAGGACGAAGAGGGCGCACCCTGCGATGGACAGCAGAACCCAGTGGGTGATCCCGCGTCGCCTGGTGTGGGGCCCGATGACCACGTGGAAGTCGCCGCGCACGGGCACGGCGCGCAGCCCGGCGTGCGAGCGAGCCACCATCAGACCCGCTCCACCGCTCTGAGCCGTGCGCTGCGGGCACGCGGGTTGCCCTCGACCTCTTCGGGCGACGGCCGAACCGCGCCACGGCTGAGGATCCGGAACTCGGGCTGGCGCCCGCACCCACACACCGGAAAGTCCGGCGGGCAGACACAGCCGCGGGCACCGGCGACGAACCGGCGCTTGACCACGCGATCCTCGAGCGAGTGATAGGAGATCACGACCAGCCGACCTCCTGGTCGCAGCAGCCGCATGAGAACGTCGAGACCATCGGCCAGAGCAGCCAGCTCGTCGTTGACGGCGATTCGGATGGCCTGAAAGGTCCGGCGAGCCGGATGGCCGCGATCGCGGGATCGGGCAGGCACCGCGTCGGCGACGACCGCCGCGAGCTCGCCGGTGTCGGCGATCGGTCGACCGCGGACGATGGCCGCAGCGATGCGGCCGGCGTGACGGTCTTCGCCGAAGCGTCTGATGATCCCGGCGAGGTCCTCATGCGACCAGCGATTGACGACATCGTCGGCGCTGATGGTCGAGTCCGGGCCCATCCGCATGTCGAGGGGGCCGGCGACCCGATACGAGAAGCCTCGCTCCCCCACGTCGAGCTGATGCGACGAGACTCCGAGGTCCAGGATGGCTCCATCGATCTCATTGATCTCCTCCTCCTGGAGTATCAGATCGGCATGTCTGAAGTCGGCGAGACGAAAGCGGACGCGTGGCGCGAGGTCGACGGCGTTGGTCGCCGCGTCGGGATCCCGATCCAGGGCGATGATCTGAGGGACGGGCTTTGCGGCGAGGAGGGCGCGCGTGTGCCCACCGCCCCCGAAGGTCCCGTCGACGATCACCCGTTCCCAGACAGGGACGAGCAGATCGACGACCTCGGGGGCCATCACCGGCTGGTGGTAGGTGCTCCGCTCCATGGTCAGCCCCCCGGAGCGCTGGCGACAGATCGGAACCGGGCGGTAGGGGCATTCGATCTGTCATCCGGAGGGCTGACCATGTCTCGGAACACACGATTCACATTCCTTCGCCGTCGAAGGCTTCTTCGAGGTCGGCAAAGGACCTGTCGGCCTCGCCGGCCATCTCGTTCCACGCGTCGAGGGCCCAGACCTCGATGCGATCGCCGACACCGAGCACCACGACCTCGCGGTCGATCCCGGCGTACTCGCGGAGCGTGGCGGGAATGACCAGGCGGCCCTGCTTGTCGAGGGTCTGATCGCTGGCCCCGCCGAAGAAGGATCGTGCGTAGTTGCGGTTCTTCAGGTTGCCGCGCGGGAGGTTGTTGACCCGATCAACCTCCTCGGTCCACCGATCCAGGGTGAAGACATAGAGGGTGCGGTCCTGGCCTTTGGTGAGGACGAGGCCCGGGGCGAGGGCGGCGCGGTGCTTGGCGGGCAGCACGAGGCGACCCTTCTCATCCACGCTGTGGCGGTACTCGCCGTTGAACACGTCTCCATCACCTTTCCGACCCCGCCGATTCCCAGAGCAGCGGGGTCGCAGCAGCGGGGAGGCGTACCTCCCCGGTTCTCCACGAAGCCCCACTATGCCCCACAATTCGCCCCATGTCAACCACTTTGCTCCCCAAACGCGCCACCAGGCTCCACCTAGAGGGGCGAGGGGGCGCGCATGGGGCGGTAGCCTGCGGGAATGCTCGACGGCCGTCGGATCCTCGTTACCGGTGCCTCGTCAGGGATCGGACGCGGTCTCTCTGAGGTCTATGCCACGGCGGGCGCCACTGTGTGGGGGGTGGGACGCGACCCAGATCGCCTCGCTGAGGCCGCTGAGGCGTGCCCCGATGGAGCCTTCATTCCGGTACGGGCCGACCTCACCGCGTCGAACGGGCCTACAACCGTCTTCGACTCACTGGACGGTTCTCCACTCGACGTCGTCGTCCACGCCGCCGGCCTCCTCGGCCCTGCCGACACGACCCTGGCCGACTACCCCGACGACGCCTGGGAGCAGGTGTTCGCGATCAACCTCACTGCGGTGCAGCAACTACATCGCGCTGTCCTCCCCGCCCTCGACTCGGGCGACCGCCCGGCGGTGATCGCCTTGTCGAGCACCGTGGGACGGGAGGCACGCGCCGGCTGGGGGGCGTACGCCATCTCGAAGCACGCTCTAGAGGCCTGGGTGGCCACCCTGGCGATCGAGTGGAGTGGACGCGCCTACTCGGTCAACCCGGGAGCCACCCGCACCCCGATGCGCGCCGCAGCGGCACCCGGAGAAGACCCGTTGACGCTCCCCACCCCGCAGGACATCGCACCGATCTTCCTTCGCCTGGCCCGCAGCGACGCCGACGAGCCCTCGGGCGGTCAGTACGACGCCCGGGATCACCTCGGCGGCTGATCAGCCTTGCGTCGAGGACCCCGTCGAGCGGCCCCCGGAGCGCAAGGCCCAGCCCAGCACCGGTCCGAACAGCGCGCCGCCGAAGAAGATGGCGAACATGACCATCCATCCCGGCGCCGTCCACTCGAACCCCGCCCACGAAACCGTGAGCGACTCGGTGTTCGAGCCGATCAGGATGGCGATCGGCATCAGGATCAGCGCGGCGAGGAGTAGCGGCCCCGCCCAGCGTCTCGGCGGACGGGCCGCCGACCTTGGCTGACTGGGTGACTGATCGCTCACGATGCACCTCCGACTCGACGGGCGCTTCTCGGCCAGTCAGGGTAGCCAACGACGTCGCACCGGTCCGGTCCGCATTATCGTCCCGTGCTGCGATGGCGCACGCGCTGATTCTCAACGCGACCTACGAACCGCTGTCGGTGGTACCGACACGGCGGGCGATCGTGCTCGTCGTGCGAGAGAGAGCGGTGCTGGTCCACGCGCGCCAGGAGATGTGGGCCTCGGAGCGGCTGACCATCCCGGCGCCGAGCGTCATCCGACTCACCAAATACGTGCGGGTCCCCTACCACCGACGCACCCCGCTGAGTCGCCGCGCCGTCTTCGCCCGGGATCTCGGACGCTGCCAGTACTGCGGACGATCCGCAGAGAACCTCGACCACGTGGTCCCGAGGTCCCGCGGTGGGGATCACTCGTGGGAGAACGTCGTCGCCTCGTGCCGGCCCTGCAACACCCGCAAGGGCAACCGGACTCCGAAAGAGGCAGGTATGGATCTCGACCGGTCGCCAGGTCCACCCCATGCCCACGGTTGGCTCCTCATCGGACTCACCTCGGCCCCGCACCCCACGTGGGTCGAGTACCTGGGAGTGGCTGTCTAAGGGGGTGCGCTCGCCCCCCTAGCCAATCGTCAGGAGGCGGCGCGGCGTTCGGCGTCGTCGGCGGCAATGATCTGCACCAGCACGTCACCGTCCGGAGCGATGGCAGTGTCGCTGGGGGGTGCCGCCAGAGGCACCGATGGCTCGGTGAGCTGTTCGAGGACCTCCCGCATCGCATCGCGACGCACGTCCGATCCCCGACCACCGAGCACGCTTCCGTCCTCGGGTCGAGTGCTGAGCACCTGGACTCCGCGCCGCTTCAAGTCCCAGAGGGCGAGTTCCTGCGCAGCGGCGTCGTCAGAGATCGTGTGGAGACCGGTGACCACGACGGCATCGACGGCGCCGGCAGCGATCACCCCGAGCAGGCTGAGGTAGCCGTCGCGACCGGTGGCGTGACCCGACTGCCGTAGGTCCTGGCAAACGGCCACCATGAGAAGGGCCCGTTCGGAGCAATAGCGACGAAGCTCCTCGTTCTGGGCGAACGCGGTTCGGAATCGATCGGCATCCGCCGACTCACGTACGTACCCGGCTACCCGCATGAGGTCAGGATAGGCGCGCGAACCCGACGCGCACCCCCTAACTGGAGAGCGCCGCCGCCACGGCCCGAGCGACACCGGCGGCCACGTCGCCCCGAACGGTGGCCGCGCCGGCAACCCGGGCGCCATCGGGCCGCTCGACGAGCACCGATACCACCTGCTCACCGTCCACCTCAGAGGTGTCGAACCACAGCAGGCCTACCGGAACACCAACGAGCAGCCGTCCGACGGCGACGGCAGCCGCGCGAGCCAACCCGGCCCGGGTGCCGTCGCTCGACTCGGTCACGGTTTGTCCGCCAGCATCCACGGTGACGGTGGTTCCATCCACCGCCTCCCGCACGGTCACCGATGCAATCTGGCCGGAGGGTGTGGCGGTGGGGGTGGGGGCGGGCGCAACCTCGGACACCGACACCACCTCGTCGTTCGAGATCCGTGACCGCAGCCCGTACGAAGCGAGCAGCCGTTGGACTTCTACGCCGACGGCTCGGGCATCCGCACCCGAGCGCAGGCGGACGCGAACGCTCTGCGGCGTTTCGCCATCGCCGACGACATCGGCGGTGTCCACGCCGGGCAGGCGCGTCAGTTGGTCAATGAGCGTGTCGATACGGCGCACCGGTCTCCCATCCTTCGGCGGATGGTAGGCATCGGCCCGTCGATCGTCCCGGGTGAGCGACTTCTCCTCGGACCGGGATACGCTCCACGTTTACCCCCTATTGACAGGGCGCTGATACCCTCCGTCGGGCCCACCACGAGGAGACTCCCCTGACCGCCCAGCCCCTCACACAGCAAGACCTCGACTGGTTCGGCAGTCAGTTCGAAAGCATCGTCGGCAATATCGAACGGGTGATCCAGGGCAAGCGGTCGGTGGTCGATCTCGTCGTCACCAGCCTCATCGCCGGCGGCCACATCCTCGTCGAGGACGTGCCGGGAGTGGGTAAGACCTTGCTGGCCAAGGGACTCGCCAGGAGCATCGACTGCCAGTTTCAGCGCATCCAATTCACTCCCGACCTCCTTCCTTCGGACGTGACCGGGGTCTCGGTGTGGGATCGGGAACGAGGCGGATTCGTGTTCCGGTCGGGACCGATCTTCGCCAACATCGTTCTCGGAGACGAGATCAACCGGGCGAGTCCCAAGACGCAGTCAGCGCTCCTCGAGGCGATGGAGGAACGCCAGGTCACCGTCGACGGGACGACACGACCGCTGGGGAACCCGTTCATGGTGATCGCCACCCAGAACCCGATCGAGCACGAGGGCACTTACCCCCTTCCCGAGGCGCAGCTCGACCGGTTCATGGTGCGGGTGGTCATCGGGTACCCGTCACGGGACAAGGAGCTGGAGATCCTCGAGACTCATGGTCGCCGGCCCTCGTATCCCGATCTGCGACCCGTGGTCAGCGCCGACGACGTCGTCAAGATGGCAGACCTGGCCACGCAGGTCCACGTCGCCGACTCCATCAAGGAGTACATCGTCGACACGGTGTCTGCCACCCGACAGGATCCCGATCTGCTCCTGGGAGCATCGCCGCGAGCCGCGCTCTATGTGCTGCGGGTGGCACGCACCCTCGCCATCGTCGCCGGGCGCCACTACGCGATCCCCGACGACGTGAAGGCGGCGCTGCGGCCCGTACTCACCCACCGGCTCATACTGCAACCCGAGGCACAAATGCGAGGTGTGACCCTCGAGGAGATCGTCGACGGGGTCGCCGGAGCCGTCGCCGTCCCAGGGAGTGGAGTTCGGGTCTGATGCCGACAACACGAGGGTGGACGGCGATCGGTGTCGCCGGGGCGCTCCTCGTCCTCTGGCTCGCCTTCGGGGAGCAAGAGCTCATGTCCACCGCTCTGTTCCTGGGCGTCGCCGTAGCCGCGGGGATGGTGTTCGTCCGGCTCTCCTCGACGGCGCTCGAGGTCGACCGCCGGCTCCATCCACCGGCAGCGCACGAGGGCGACACGGTCACCATCCAGGTCAACCTGTCCGCACGACGCCGGATGCGCAACGTGCAGGTCGAGGACACGGTCCACGGCCTCGGCGTCGCCAGGTTCGCCGCGGCAAGAACTGTGCCATCCGACCCCGTCGTCGCCAGGTACGAGGTCTCATGTCGGGAGCGAGGGGTATACGCGGTCGGGCCGACGGAGGTATCCGTGACCGATCCCCTCGGACTCGTCGACCACCGCCGTACCGCAGGCGTGGTCGATCGGCTGCTCGTGTACCCGCGCATCGAGACCCTTCGCGGATTCCCGGCGGTCCGCGGCAACGATCCGGCGGTACAGGCGACCAGGCCCACCTATGCCCCACGTGGCGGCGACGACTTCTTCACGCTTCGTGAGTATCAGATCGGTGACGACCTGCGGAAGGTCCACTGGCCGTCGACGGCGAAACGCGGTGACATCATGATCAAGCAGCTCGAGATCCCGTGGCAGTCGCGGGCCCTCGTCCTCCTCGACGCCCGTGCCGAGCGCTATAGGGACGACGAGGCTTTCGAGCACGCGGTGCGCGGCGCCGCATCGGCGGTGGCGCACCTCTATCGGGGGGGGTTCAGTCCGGACCTGTGGACCTCGGAACGGGCACCCGGAGCGCGAACAGGCAATCGGTACCGGCAGGCCCTCGAGGCGCTCGCCACCATCCAGCCGCTCAAGCACGTCGACCTCCGAGCCGCCGTGACAAACATGCGGCGTCGGGGCGTCGGCGGCGGTGCGCTGGTGCTGGTGACCGGCCAGCCGGATGACGCGGTGCTGGCGGCGTACCGAACCCTCACCCGTGATTTCACCCGCACCATCGTCATGGCCGTCGCCGGGCCGGGCGAGGCTCTGAGCAAGCTGGAACGATCAGCGGCGATCACCGTCGTGTCGACGCCCGACCTGACGTGGGCTCGCCCCTGGAAGACCGCTCTGGAGCGATCATGGTCTACCGCCTCAGCTGGCTAGCGGGCGCCGCGGGCATCCTGCTCGCGCTCGGCCGCTCGGGTCGGCTTCTCCGACCGACCATCGAGGGGCTCCCCTGGCAGGCCGTGATGATCGCGGCTGCCCTCCTCGGCGGTGCCATCACCTGGGCAGCCGTCGCCTACCGGATCCGCGGCCGATGGGTGGCGCTGGTCAACCTCATCGCTGCCACCCTCACCCTCGTCCGCATCTCAGTGCCGGAGACGACCTGGTTTGTCTTCCCGACCATGGCGTCGATTCCCGCGCTCGGTGAGGAGCTAGCCCTCGCTCGCGAGGTCATCGGGAGCGGTATCGCCCCGGTCGTTCCCTTCGCCGGGATCGTCGCCGTCATGGCGGTGGTCTTCTGGGTTCTCGGCGCCGTCCTGGCGTGGGGAATGCTCGCCAATCGGCCCTATATCGCGGTGCTCGCCCCGCTCCTCGTCTACCTCGAGTTCGCCGTCATGGACCGGCGGCCCGGCGGTGTCTGGATGCTCTGGCTGATGGTTGCCATCGGCTTCAGCCTGCTCGCGGTCATGCTCGACCAACGCCGTTCCGGCACCGGGCTCCTCACCTCCCAGGCGACCCGGCGCGCCCTCGACCGCTCCCTCCCATCGCTGGGGGTCGCCGTCGTCGGCGCCGTCGTGGCGGTGTCCCTGCTCGCCGG
>DATKBG010000019.1:0-4232 GCA_035514255.1 Acidimicrobiia bacterium | reverse complement strand
GGCCTCCCCTTCGGCTACACGGAGATCAGCTTCGAAGTCGAAACCCGCTCCGCCACCGAACTCGACGCCATGTGCGCAGCGCTAGAGGCGAGGGGAATAAGCGTGATTCGTTGACGGCCGTCAACGAAGCTACCGGCTACCGGCTGCCAGCTCGGACCGCTGGTAGCTGGCAGCTGGTAGCCGCGCCCGCAGGGCGCTAATACTCAACCTTCCACAGGGTCAGGCCACGGGCAGGGGCGGCGCCCCGGGCGACGCGGCGGTCACGGGCCTCCAGACGCTCTGAGATCGAACCGGGATCGATCGTGCCCCTGCCGGCGTCGACGCACAGGGCCACCATGGAGCGCACCATCTGGTGGCAGAACGATGAGGCTCGGACGGCGTAGACGAGGTAACCGCGGTCGCGTCGCCAGCGGGTCTCGAGAACGTTACGCACCAGAGAGCGATTGACGGCGGCCCGACACAGCGTGGAGAAATCGTGCACCCCGACGAACGCTTCTGCCGCCGTGTTCATCGCTTCGATGTCCAGCGACGCGCCGACATGCCACACCCGATGGCGCTGTAGCGGGTCTGCCGTACGGCGGTCGTCTACGAAGTACCGGTAGGACCGCCCCGTCGCCGAGAAGCGGGCGTCGAAGTCGTCGGCCACGCGACGGATACGATCGACCGTGACCTCGGGCGCCACCAGCGAGGAGATCGACCGGTGGAAGAGTTGGAGGTCGTCGATCGGTTCCGACAAGGGAAACGAGACCACGTTGTGGCGCGCGTGCACCCCAGCGTCGGTGCGCCCGGCGACACTCGTCTTTGGCACCGAGCCGAGCACGGTCCCGAGGGCGCCCTCGAGCACCGCCTGAACGGTCCGCACGCCCCGATTGCGGGCATAGCCCCGGAAGCCAGTTCCGTCATACCCAAAGTCGAGCCGATAGGTGGTCATGCCAAAGCCGGAGTATTTGGTATTTGGTATTTGGTATTTGGACCCGATCCAAGATGGTGGCGCCAATCCGCAGTACCAACCCAGTGATCTTCAGATGCGATACCAAATACCAAATACCAGATACCGCGGTGTCCAGAGGACGACAAACCCCTCCCGCACATAAGCGGCCTCAAAGCCGGAAGATCGCGGCTACCGCGACGAAAGCGACCCAGCCACCTACCGCGGCGACCAGGGCACGGGAGTGGTCCAACTCCAACGACACCCGAGCCGCCATCCAGAGCGTGGCCATCAGCCAGATCGACACGATCAGTTCGGATGCCAGAACGCCGGCGAAAGGCCTGAGGACGAGCGAGGCCAGCATCACCGGCATCCCGATGGCGACGGCTGCCATCGTCCCGGGGAAGGTCCCGTCGCCTTCGAGTGCTTTCCTACCGATGAGGTAGACCAGGCCGGAGAGCACGATCCACCCGACGAGTCCCCGCAGCACGATGCGCGCCACGGCGAACGCGCCCAGGCCGTCGAAGAGGGCCGGGATCACCAGGATCAGCGCGACGATCACCACGACGATGGCACCGTCGGCGACGCCGTCGCGAGCCACCACCATGCGCAGGTAGGGATTCCGGCGGAGCAGCGCGGCGTCGATGGCGTGTCGGATCACGGCCGAGACGTTACCCGCTGACAGTCATCGCCCACCCGTGCCGCGAGCGATACGGGGCCCTGCGGGATCACTTCCGGGTAGGTGCCCTGGCGTCGCGCTCCTTGGGCCGTGGGACGATGTCGATCTTCGCCACGCGACGGCTGTCGGGAACCCGGCGACGGCTTTTCGGCTCCCCGAAGAACGGCCGATCCTCCGGCCGGGCGGGGCGGAGATCGTCAAACCACACCGCCGTCGGGTCGAACTTGGCGAAGAAGGGGCGCCCCACCCAGGACGGATCCCGGGCCTGGAGGTACTCGAGGACGAACCACTTGTCGTCCCCAGACGTCGTCGTGCCCACGACCCTGACCTTGCCCGGGTGTGCCGACATCGACGGACCACGAACAGTGCGCGCCAGGCCGGACACCTGCCGGTAAGCATCGCTGAAGATCTCATGGGTCTCGGCCAGCGGGATCTCGAAGTACTGCCGGGCACCCGTGTCGCGCACCACGAACATGTAGTAGGGCACACAGCCGAGGCGGACGCCCGTGCGCCACAGATCGGCCCAGGTATCGGCATCGTCGTTGATGTGTCGCAGGACGGGACTCTGCATGCGGATGTTGGCCCCGGTGGCGAGGATCAGACGGGTCGCCGTCTGCGACACCTCGGTCTGGAGCTCGACCGGGTGGGTGTAGTGGCCCATCACCGACAGGTGTTTGCCAGCGGCTATGACCTCGTCGAACAGGCGCAGCAGGTCGTCGGCGTCGTCGTCGGTGACGAATCGCTGGGGCCAGTAGCCGACTGCCTTGGTCCCGATCCTGATGGTCGACAGATGCTCGATCTCGAGCAGCGGCTCGACGTACCTGCGGAACACCCGGGTCTTCATGATCAACGGGTCGCCACCGGTGAACAGAACGTCGCTGATTTCCGTATCGGCGGCGACGTATGACGACACCGTGTCGGCGTCGTCGGTGCCGAACCGGTTGGCCTTGTCTCCGACGAACTGAGCCCACCGGAAGCAGAAGGTGCAGTAGGCGTGGCAGGTCTGGCCGCGGTTCGGGAAAAAGAGCATGGTCTCGCGGTACTTGTGCTGGACGCCGTCGATCGGCTCCGAGTCGAACTCCGGGACGTTGTCCGTCATCTGACCGGCCGGGTGCGGGTTGAGCGTCGCACGGATGCGATTCGCCTCCGCCTCGAGCTCGGATCGCTCGGCATCGCCGTCCACCAGAGCGGCCATCGTGGCGAAATCTTCGTCGCTGAGCATGCCCCGCTGCGGAAAGGTGAGTTGGAAGATGGGATCCTCGGGTACTCGATCCCAATCGATGAGTTCGTCGATCACGTACTGGTTGGTCCGGAAAGGAAGCACCGTTGCAACCACCCGAACTGCTTTGCGCACGGCGGGGTCGAGGGCCTGCCACTGCGGTATTTGGTCGATCCTGGACGCATTCAATGCCTTGAAGCGTTCCGCATCACTCATGCGTCTCCCCTCGATGGTCCCCCGAAGACCCTAGGCCACCGGACCGGAGTTCCCCATTCCGAGGATTTTGGTCAGCGGCCGGGTGATCGACCGGCCGACACCGAGATCGTCGAGTCCATCGAGACCGACCCACCGCGCATCGAGTACCCCATCGAGTGCCGAAGCCCGGTCGTCCGGAGCGACGAATGCGAACCGGAGGTCGAAGTGAAGGTGCCGCGGCTGATCGGCGGTCTCCGGGAAGACATGGATGTCGATGTCGGCCAGCCCGGACGACACGGACACTACATCGACGATGCCGGTCTCCTCGCCGATCTCTCGCAGCGCGGCGTCGAGGACGGTCGAATCGTCGGGCTCCACATGACCACCCGGCTGCACCCAGATGCCAAGCCGCTCGTGATGGATCAGCAGCATGCGGTCGCCTTCGGGATGCACCACGAATCCGCTCGCGGTGAAATGCCCCGGTGTGTACTGGTACCGCGAGAACGGCTCATGGGCCACCGCGGCCAGGTCGAGCATGCGAACCCGGTACCCCTGTTCGTCCTGCTCGGGCGAGCGATAGTCAGTCAGAAGCCGGATGAGTTCAGAGCGTGTGGGGGCCACGAGGGGGCATTGTGGCGAAGCCAGTGGCCAGTGGCCAGTGGCCAGCTAGCTACCAGCAAGTCTGGCCATGAGCCATGAGCCATGAGCCATGAGCCATGAGCTACTCGGCGTTCTTCTCGTCCCTCCAGGCCACGAACCGATCGAGGAACGAGAGGTCGTAGTCCGGGCCGTTGATGCTGAGGGAGAAGAGGGTGATGCCCTCGGCGAGGAGTGCCTCGGCGTAGGTGGCGTCGTCTCTATTGACGAGTGGGATGCCCGAGGAGCGTTCGATCTCAGCCGGATCGCGTCCGCGTTTCCGGCACCACCCATCGAGGACCGAGTTCTTGTGACGCATCACATCGGCGTCGCCGAAGCCGTGCCAGATGTCGGCGTGCTCGGCGGTGATGCGGAGCGTGACCTTCTCCCCGCCTCCACCGACCATGATCGGCATCTTCCTCAGCGGCGGCGGGTTGAGCACCGCCAGCCGCTCCCGCATGATCGGGAGATCCCGGGCCAGGGCTCGGAGACGGCCCGGTGCCGTGCCGAACTCGTACCCGTATTCGTCGTAGTCCTTCTGGAACCAGCCCGAGCCGATGCCGAAGATGACCCGC
>DATKBG010000018.1:0-3649 GCA_035514255.1 Acidimicrobiia bacterium | reverse complement strand
TGTCTTCCGAGGCGTTGAGGAAGTACTGATTGGCCTCCTCGATGTCTTCCAGGGACTCAGCGTGATACGGCTTGCCCTGTTCGAGGGTCTGGATGCGGGCGATCTCTTCGACCATTGGCTCGATGGCTGCCGCGATGCGAGCACACAGGTCGGCGCGCTCGAAGGCCGACCAGTGGCGGTAGTCGTCCTGGGCGGTCCGTGCGGCCGCCACCGCACGATCGATGTCGGCCTGCGAGGCGAGCGGAACGTTGGCGATGTGCTCGCCGGTGACCGGGCTGCGGAGCTCGTGATGACGGTCTCCGGTGCCTTCGGTCCACTCGCCGGCGAGGTACAGCTTCAGGTCCTGAGGCATGGGGTCCCTCCGAGAAACGGCGTGTTCGGCACGATACCGACCGAGTACGCTGATCGCCGATTCACACCGGACCGAAAGGGCGAGGATGGGTATCCAGGGTGAGGAGACAGCGGCCTGGTTCGAGCGCGGCAAGCGCTCACTGGTGGCCGGGGTGTCCAGCTGGTTTCGCTACTGGGGTGACGACGACACGCTCGTGATCGATCGTGGGGAGGGCTCCCACGTCTACGACATGGACGGGAAGCGCTACATCGACTACCACCTCGGATTTGGCCCGGTGATCCTGGGCCACGGTCATCCCGCGGTGTCCGCCGCCGTCGCCGAGGCTGCTGCTGGTGGCACAACCTTCGCCATGACCAGCGCCCGCGAGATCCAGGCGGCCGAGCGCTTCAAAGAGGCAGTGCCGTGGGTCGATCGGCTTCGCTTCACCAACACCGGCACCGAGGCGACGATGCACGCCATCCGCCTCGCCCGGGCCATCACCGGCCGCGAGCTGATCCTCAAGTTCGAAGGGACCTACCACGGCGCCCACGACTATCTCGCCTTCTCGACCGCCGGCGCCGATGTCTCGGCCCTCGGTTCGCGGCTCAGTCCGATCCCGGTGCAGGCATCGTCGGGGATCCCCGAGGCGATCCGCTCGCTGGTGAGGGTCGCCCCGTTCAACGACCTGGAGCATCTGGAGCGGCTGTTCCGGTCCGACGGGCATCGTCTCGCCGCGGTGATCGTCGAGCCAGCCCTGGGCAACGCATTCGGGATCCTGCCCAAGGAGGGTTACCTCGAGGGCATCCGGAAGCTGTGCGACGAGTACGGCGTGGTACTCATCTTCGACGAGGTCAAGACCGGTTTCCGTATTGCCATCGGCGGTGCCGTCGAGGCGTTCGGCGTGACGCCGGACCTGGCGACCTTCGCCAAGTGCATGGGGAACGGGTTTCCGGTGGCCGCCGTCGCCGGCACCGACGACTTCATCGGCGCCTGGGAGAAGGGCGGGATCATGCAGGCTGGCACCTACAGCGGCAACGGCATCGCTGCGGCGGCCACGCTGGCGACGCTCGACGAGATCCTGACCGGCGAACCGCTCAAGCGGGTCGAGGCTGTGGGCCGCGACCTGATGGACGGGATCGGGTCGATCGCCGCCGACGCCGGTGTCCCGGTTCAGCCGATCGGCCACCCCTCCATGTTCGGTCTGTTCTTCGGTGACGAGCCGCCCAGCGAGTTCCGCGACGCGGCGGGCCACGACGAGGAGCTATACGGCGAGGTCGTGATGGGGCTCATCCGCCGAGGAGTGCTCCCCGTCGACGACGCCAAGGAGCCGTGGTTCGTCAGCAGCGCCCACAGCGACGAGGACGTCGCCGACTCCCTGCAGGCGTTCGAGGACGCCCTCACCGAAGCGAAGGGCTGAGCCGCCACCGTCGCCGCAGGGCCTCTGTCGGTCACGGGTCGTCAGAGAGCCGCTGGTTCACCAGATAGTGGCCGGGTTTCGGCCAGTCGATACGCCGTGATGAGCGCAAGCGGGGAATCCCGATCGCGCCGGACTGGGACGCCAGGGAGACACCATCCGAACACCCTGTGATCTGAGCCGCCGACACCGTGGCGGCCAAGGGGAGGGATGGTGGACGACATTCGAGAACTCATCGCAGGCGTCGCCTCCGCCGCCGGAGAAGGTGCCGGAGCGCTGCGCCGGGCCGGCATCGAGGTCGGCCTCGAGGACTTCCGGGTCGAAGTGCACGTCGAACCCGGAGACACCGTGCCCGAAGTGGCGGTGACGGTGGTGCTGGCCCGGCCCACCACCGGCTGATCGTCAGCCGTCGTGGGGCAGGTTGACCCGCGCCGCTCGCAGGAATCCGTACGGCGTGGCTCTGAGGAAGTTGGAGACTCGCGAGGTGTAGACGTCGGCGTAGCGCTCCACCTGTCGGGCGAACAGGCTCTTGTCGTTGCCCGACCTCATCAGCGGTCCCCAGGCCGGGTTGCGCAGCTCCCCGGCGGAGATGGCGAGCGGGGCGATCTCGTCGTCGAGTGCTGACAGCCGCCCCCGGATCTCCTCGGCGCGGGCGTCGGCGGTGTCCGCATCGCCGTCTGGCGTGGCGTGGCCGACGCGCGCCCGCAGCAGGTCGAGTCGGGCATGGGCGAGCTCGCGTTCCAGCCGTCCTTTGGTTCCCATCAGTGCCTGCAACCGGGCCTCCCGGGCACGGAACGCCTGAGCGGCTTCGATCTCACTCTCCAATTCGCGCAGGATCAGGGCGGTGCGCCACCGCAGGGTCGCCTTGGTCACCGAGACGTCGGCGTACAGGTGGTCCCCGACATAGAGGATTTCGGCGCCGTGCAGCCCGAGATGCGTCTCCATTTGGAGGGCGTCACCGCCCACCAGCACGGTTCCCGGTTCGACCGTGCCACGGTGTGGTTCGAGGAGGCCTCGCTCCTCGTCGACGACGCGGTACATCGGTCGACGCCCCATGAAGTAGTAGGGCTTCTCGGCCGACACGACGACGGCGTCGAACAGCTCTCGCCACGTGCTGCCCTTGGGGAGGTGCGGGTCGAAGGCGTAGTTCATGATCCGCCTGGTGTAGTTCCAATCGGAGTTGGTGATGAGGAGCAGCCGTTTTCCGGCGTGCTTCTGGTCCAGGAGGGTGAGCACGACGTCCGGGTCCGTGACCACGAAGCGGTCGGGGTCGGCGAGGATCTCCTCCTTGAGCTGTCCTTCCATGTGGGCTGCGTCGAGGGCGGAGCGAATCCGTTTGTACAGGTCGGCGTATCCGTTGATCTTCGGCAGGACGCCGGCGTCGTACCGGTCGACCAGCTGGGAGTACAAGGACGCCTCCGACAGCGAGAACAGTGTGTTGAGGAACACCCAGCGGTCCTCGGCGAGGTCGACGGTCACTCCCTCGTACTCGGAGCGGAGGCGATCGAACTCGAGGAACCCCGTCCCGTGCGACGCCCGGATCACGTAACCGAAGCGAGTGGGCTTGACCAGGTTTCCCAGCTCGAGGTCGATGGTGAGGCCACGGATCACCGACTCCGGGTCGAACACGATGCCCTCCACCGGCCAACCCGCCCCCTGGAGTCGGGTCCGGGTGTGTTCGAAGGCGCTGCGTTCCCACTCCTCGACCCGGTAGTGGATGAGCGTGTAGTCCATGTCGTAGCCGATGGCCCGGATAGAGCGCAGGTTGAGCGTGCGATTGCCGTGGATGCGTCGCGGGGCAGGGGGCCTACGCGTCGTCATCGGCTCTCGATCGGTGGGTGCGGCTCGGTCGGTCACGTGTCCCCGCCGGCGGCGCCGTCGGTCCTGTTCCAGATGACCTGCTG
>DATKBG010000017.1:0-8459 GCA_035514255.1 Acidimicrobiia bacterium | reverse complement strand
GACCGCGCGCGAGGGTCGCGTCCCGTGTCCTTAAGCTGGCAGTAGATTCCGAATGTGAGTTCGCGTCAGCGACCGACTTCCATCGTGATCGGGCTCTTGCTCGCATTCCTGTTTCCGGGATGCGCCCCTCTCGAGGGCTTGCTCATTGACGGTGAGCTGGTCGATTGTGGGCCGCAGCGTGGTATGAGTGGTGATCTGTCTGTTGACCTGCCCGGTATCTGGCGGTTCTCCTGGACTGGTGCGGCGGATGGTGGCCCCGCCGATTCACTGCTCGTGTTCGAGCCCGATGGAACCGCCGTCAGGGTGTCGGAGAAGTTCGGCCGAACCCGCTGGTCTTGGTCCGTACACGGCGACGAGGTTCGGATGTTCGGCCACGTCGCGGAGGGTGACCAGGGCTCCTTCTCAACGTGGAGTTTCGACGATGGGATCTGGACGATCAGCGCGATCGGCTACGGCGAGACGACCCTGGAGCGCTGTGCTGTCCCCTCCTATTGAGGTACGGTCCTGTGGCGCAACGCGCTAGTGACATTCCTGCACGCTGGCTGAGGCCAGCGTTGTTGCCTTCACCCTTCTGCGGTCCCTCCCCCCGGAGGGGGGAGTACCTGACGGCGGAGCCGTCAGGGGAGGGGGGAGGGCGACCACTACGTGGAGCTCTCCTTGGCTCTTGACGGGCGACGTGCCACGGGGGACGGGGGACGCGCCCTAGTACCCTCGGCGCTGTGGAACTCGAGATCCTCATCGACCGGGACGCCATCGCTGCGCGGGTCGACGAGTTGGCTGAGGAGATCAACCGGGACTACGCCGACGCCGAGGATCTGGTCCTCGTCGGGGTTCTCAAGGGGTCGTTCATCTTCCTGAGCGACCTGGCCCGCCGTATCACCGTCCCTCACCGGGTGGAGTTCATCGCGGTGTCTTCCTACGGGGACGAGGAGAGTGAGGTCCCGGGCGCAGTGCGGCTCATCATGGACGTCCGTCATCCCATCGGGGGCCAGCACGTCCTGGTCGTCGAAGACATCGTCGACACCGGCCACACGCTCGCTTACCTGGAGCGGCTGTTCGCCGCCCGCGAGCCGGCCTCGCTCAAGGCGTGTGCGCTGGTGCGCAAGCCCGACCGCGCCGAAGTGGACGTGGCCATCGACTACGTCGGGTTCGACATCCACGACGTGTGGGTGGTCGGCTACGGCCTCGACTTCGCCGAGCGGCATCGCACGCTGCCCGACATCCGCATCCTGCCGAGGAGCTGACCGCGATGGAGACCTCGCTCCCCGACTCCCTGCTGCGTGACTTCGCCTCCCGCCTCGACGACGCACCCGACGCGGTGACCGCGTTCCCGGGTGACAGCGGGGAACGCCAGCCGGTGCACACCGTTTACGGCGGCGCTCAGCTCTTCCGTGCCGACACTGCGGTGAAGATGGGGGAGCGGGCCATGGCCACGCTCGAGGAGTACGCCTCCGACTCGGCGATGCTGGCGGAGGCACTGGGTCGTGACCCGGGTGATCCCGTGATGGCCGAGGTGCATCCGCGGGTGGTCGACAAGCTGCAGCGTGAGCCCGTCGAGGACTTCCGTATCGACTTCGAGGACGGGTTCGGCATCCGTCCCGACGACGAGGAGGATGCCACCGCGATCGCCGCGGCGGACGAGGTCGCCGCCGGAATGGAGGCAGGAACCCTCCCGCCGTTCATCGGTATCAGGGTCAAGCAGTTGAGCCGGGAGCTGCGAGCCCGGGCCATCCGTACCACTGACCTGTTCCTCACCCGTCTGGCCTCCCGAACCGGCGGCGCCATCCCCGAGCGGTTTCACGTCACGCTGCCCAAGATCGTGTCGGTGGAGCAGGCCCTCGTCTTCGCCGACCTGCTCGATCAGATCGAGGAGCGAGCCGGCATCCCCGAGGGGTCCATCAAGTCGGAGTTGATGATCGAGATCACCCGGTCCATCTTCGACGAGGAGGGCCGGGTCAACGTGGGCCGTCTGGTCACCGCGGCAGGCCCCAGGTGTGTCGCCGCCCACTTCGGCGTGTACGACTACACCGCTTCGTGCCAGATCACCGCCGCTCACCAGGGGATGACCCACCCGTCGTGCGACTTCGCCCGCAGCGTCATGCAGGTGGCCCTGGCCGGCACCGGGGTGTGGCTATCCGACGGGGCCACCAACGTGCTGCCGGTACCGACCCACCGCGGCGACGACCTCACCGACGCCCAGATCGCTGCGAACCGGGAGGCCGTGCACGGGGCGTGGAAGCTGCACTTCGACGAGATCCGCCACTCGCTCTACCACGGCTACTACCAGGGCTGGGATCTGCATCCGGCGCAGCTGGTCACCCGATACGCCGCGGTGCAGTCGTTCTTCCTGGAGAGCATGGACGCCGCCGCCGACCGGCTACACAACTTCGTGGAGAAGGCGACGCAGGCCACGCTCGTCGGCGACGTGTTCGACGACGCCGCTACCGGCCAGGGCCTGCTCAACTTCTTCGCCCGGGCCGTCAACTCAGGCGCCATTAGCGAAGACGACGCATCGGCGAGGACGGGCGTGACCCAGGAGGAGTTGAGCGAGAGGTCCTTTCTCAAGATCCTGGAGAACAGGCGGGTCAAGTAGCGAGGGGCGAGGGGGCAGTGAACTCTCTCCCCCCGAAGGGGGGAGTACCGCCGAAGGGGGGAGTACCGCCGAAGGCGGGGAGGGGAGGAGAGTCCGGCTTGGCTCTTCGGTAACCTCTCACACGCCCTATGCCCTCCTTACCCCCTGCTATTGGCGATGTGTCGTTCCGGTTGTTTGCCGGGAACGACGACTTTCCCGGGATGGTCCGCGTCATCGATGCGGCCAGCGAGGCCGACGGGATAGATCGTTCGATCACGGTGGAGCAGGCCAGGGAGTCCTACCGGCACCTGACCAACTGCGATCCGTTCACCGATGTGCTCGTCGCCGAAGACCCAACCGGCATGGTCGGCTACTCACGGGTCACCTGGCGGGTGGAGACGGCCACGAACATTCGGGCCATGGAGCAGTTCGGCTGGATCGATGCCCGGGTGCGGGGCCGGGGACTCGGTACGGCGATGCTCGAGTGGTGTGAGGCCCGGCTGCGCGAGATCGCCGGGGGCATGTCACACGACGGACCCACCGAGTTCCGATCCTGGTACGACGAGCGGGAGACCGAGAAGCATGCACTCCTTACCGACCATGGGTACACGGTGTCGGAGGTGGACGCCGAGATGACCCGCTCTCTCGACGGGCCGACCCCCGATCATCCGCTGCCGGATGGGCTGCGCATCGTGCCCAAGACCATCGCCGACGCCCGTGAGGTCTTCGCTGCTGACACCGAAGCATTCCGCGACCACGTCGGGTTCGCCGAGCCATCGGAGGAGGACTACCAGGACTTTCTCACCGGCCACTACAGCAAGAACCCGTCCTTGTGGAAGGTTGCCGAGGATGGTGAGGGCATCGCGGGCATGGTGCTCAACTACGTCGACGAAGCCGAAAACGAGAAGTTCGGTCGCCGTCGTGGTTGGACCGAGTCGATCACGACGCAGCGGCGGTGGCGCGGCAGGGGACTCGCCAAGGCGCTCATCACGGAGAGCATGCGGATGTTCAAGGACATGGGTATGACCGAGGTGGCGCTTGGGGTCCACACCACCAACCCAACCGGGGCGTTCCAGCTGTATCAGGGACTCGGCTACGAAGAGGTCGCCAGGTCGTACGCGGTCCGTAAGCCGTTCGACTGATCAGCCGCCGAACGCCCACTCCTTCACCTGTTGGCGTTCCTCGTCGGTCATCGCGGTGATGTTGCCGAGGGGCATGAACCCGTTGTCGACGACCCGGCCGATGGTGAGGGCGTACGGCAGGACGTCCTCCTTGGTGTCGAAGGCGATGCCCTTGGGCGCTTCGGTGAAGCCCGCCTGGGTGGGAGTGCGCGAATGGCACGAGGCGCACCGGGCGTCGATGATCGACATGATCTCAGCGGGTACCTCGGTGGGCGGGTCGCCGCCCTGCTGGGGCACGGTGACGACGGCGAGGGCGATCATCCCGGCGACCGCCGCTGGCAGAATCCACACGTTGAGGTGGCCCCGACCCCGCAGGTTGAACCAGTGGCGCACCAGGGCCCCGATCACGCTCAGCGCCGCCAGCAGCGCCCAGTTCCATTGGCTGCCGGAGGTCATCGGGAAGTGGATGCTCAGCATGATGAACACCACCGGCAGCGTCAGGTAGTTGTTGTGCAGTGAGCGCCGTGCGGCGTCCTTCAGCGGTTCCGGGTCCGGGGTCTCGCCGCGAGTCATTGCCTCGACCATCCGGCGCTGCGCCGGGATGATGTTGGCGAACACGTTGGCCACCATCAGGGTCCCGAGCACCGCTCCGACGTGGATGTAGGCGGCCCGGCCCGTGAGGATCTGCGAGAAGCCGTAGGCCATGGCGCCGATAGCGACCACGCCTATCGCGGCTAGCAACCCTGGCCGGGTGCCGAGCTGGCTCTTGCACAGCAGGTCGTAGAGCAACCAGGCGACGAGCATCGACCCGATACCGATCCCGATCAGCGCCAGACGGGACAGGTCGGCGCGTGACGGATCCACGGAGGTGCCGATTGGCCCGAGCCAGTAGACGAGGGCGAGCAGGGCGAACCCGCTCAGCCAGGTGGCATACGCCTCCCACTTGAACCAGTGCAGCTTTGCGGGTAGCGACTCCGGGGCGACCTCGTACTTGAGCACCCGGTAGAAGCCGCCGCCGTGCACCGACCACAGCTCGCCAGCCACCCCCTCGTCGCCTGACTCGGGCTTGCGGATGTGGTTGTTGAGCCAGTTGAAGTAGAAGGAGGTTCCGATCCAGGCGATGCCGACGATCACGTGCGTCCACCGGATGGCGAGATCCAACCACTGGTGGGCATGCCCGTCGAACACTCAGGAACCCCGATAGGTGCTGTAGCCGAACGGGCTCAACAGCAGCGGCACATGGTGATGCTCGGCCAGGTCGGTCACCCGGAATTCGATCGTCACCTCCGGGAAGAAGGCGGCAGCGCCGTGATAGGCGCCGGTGTCGAAGCGAATCCGATAGATGCCCTCGGCCAGCGTGCTGCCGTCGGAGAGCAGGGCGCGCCCGTCGGCGTCGGTGATGCCCTGGACGAGGGTGATGATGGCGCTCTCGTCCCGAAACTCGAGGGTCACCGGTACGCCCACAGCAGGGCGCCCGGCGGCGGTGTCGAGTACATGAGTCGTGATCCCGGCCATGGCAAAAGAGGCTAGTGAGGGACTGGTGTGCCATGGGCACACCAGTCGTACTTGGTACTTGGTCGCCGCGGTCCCCTCCCCTGTAGGGGGAGGTGGCAGCGACCGAAGGTCGCTGTCGGAGGGGGAGGGCTGACGCGTCGCGAGGCATCAGGGTTCGCTACTCGCTACTCGCTACTCCAAGCATCTTGCGCAGCCTCAGGTTGGTGATCCTCGCCTGCTCGGTGGCGGCCACCCTCAGTTCGGTGAGGTCGTCGTTGCCGAGGCGCTCGCGGCACAGGGCGAGCATCTCCTCCCCGGTCTTGCCGCTGGCGAACACGATGAACGTGTATCCGAAGCGGTCCTCATACGCCTTGTTGGCTTCGGCAAGCGCCGCGGCCAGCCCACCGTCGTCGCCGACGCCCGACTGTTCATCACGGGACCAAGTCGTGTGGGTGTCGGTGCCGGCCCGTCGCTCGCCGACCTTCGGATGGGAGGCGAACGCCTTCACCCATTCGACCCAGGTGAGCTCCCACCACTGCTCCTCGGCGTCGGCGAGCAAGTGGGCAAGATCCTGATACGGCCGCCCCTCGGTCATCACCTCGGCCCACACCGTCGACGCGCAGCAGTCGAGGAACGCCGCCTTGGCGTCGCCGGGTTCGGCGCGGTTCAGGTCAGCGAGATCCACGGAGCGTCACTCGTGCCATGCGCCCGGAAGCGGGCCACTCCACCGTCGGGGTAGATGTCGAGTCTGAGGTGGGTGAATGGCCCGGCCATCGCCAGGTTGGAGAAGCGATGGCGACGGTGCGGCTGGAGCGGCGTCTCGGGCAAGAGAATCGCCCAGTCGGCGAACCGCAGGTCGTCGAGGGAGGCGTCGGGAGCGTCGATCCCGTCTATCTGGGCCGAGCCCGGGGCGTTGCCCTTGAAGTGGGTGGTGTCTATCTCCACTCGCGACACCGTACCCCGGCCGGCGAGGCGGATCACCGCCCAGTCGTTGCCTTCCCCCCGGCGTCGCTTGGTCTCCCAGCCGTCCCACATACCCCTCGGCTTCCCGCCCACCAGCATCCGGTTGGGTGACGAGTAGTGACGGTCGGAGCAGTCGATGGCGCGGCCACCGCTGTGCAGGGCGGCGAGGTCGACCTCGGTCCTGCCGTCGAGCAGACCCGTCGGGGGGACCGGCTCGCCGAGCAGTCGGAGTCGAGCGACCCCGCCATCGGGGAAGATCACCAGGCGGGCATGGGAGGTGGGCGCGTCGTGGTCCGGTATCGGCACGTCGTTGACGGTGTCGCCGTCGAGCAGATGTCGTTTCACGAGGGTCTCCCAGCGCTGAGCGTCTCGGGCCAGTTCGACCAGGTCGGGCCTTCCCGGCAGGTCGATCCGCTCGATAGAGCAGGCATCGGGGTAGTTGCCGGTGAAGAACGAAGTGTCGACGACCGCGTGGCGGATGATCCCGCGCACCCCGAGTCGGACTATCGCCCAGTCGTGGCCAGCCTCACGGCGGCGTCGCGTCTCCCAGCCGTCCATCCACTTTCCCCGGTTGGTGTACTCACCGGGTTTCCACACCGGGAGAGCGTCGCTGACGAGATTCTCCTTGGGGGCGAAAAAGTCGTCGTTGGCGGCAACCACCTTCCCACCCACCCGATCGGAGGCGAGGTCGACCAGCATGTCGAAGCGTTCGTCCATCACCTGCTCCTCAGAAGTCGTCCGGGCCGGGCGGCCTCGTCGACACCGGGGCCGTAGACCATGATGCCGCGGGCATAGGTGCTGTGCACGATCCCGGACAGCTCCCTGCCGTGATACGGCGTATGGGGGTGGCGCTGCCGAAGCGTCGCCGCGTCTACGGTGAACCGAGCGTCCGGGTCCCAGACCACAAGGTCGCCCCGCATCCCCGGTTCGATGCGGCCAGTGGGGAGGCCGACGAGTCGCGCCGGTGCCGCGCACAGCCACTCGACGACGTTGGCGATGTCGTGCCCGCGGCGGCAAGTCTCTGTCCACATCGCGGGGAGTCGCAGTTCCAGCGAGGCGATGCCGCCCCACGCCCGGTCGAACCCGCCCACCTTGAGGTCGCCCGGGCACGGTGAGTGATCCGATACCACCAGGTCGATGACCCCCGAGCCGAGCGCCGACCAGAGCGCATCCTGGTTGGCGCCGTCGCGGATGGGCGGAGCACACTTCCACGACGCATCGTCGTCGGGAGCGTCATCGGACTTGAGCGTCAGGTAGTGCGGGCAGGTCTCGACGGTGATGGGGAGTCCGTCGGCTCGGGCTTTGGCCAGCGGCTCGAGCGCGTCGGCGGCGGAGAGGTGGAGCACGTGAGCCGGAGCGCCGGTGGAGGCGACCGCAGCGATGAGCGCCTCGATGGCCTCCACCTCGGCGGCGGGGGGTCGTGACGCCAGGTAGGTGATGTAGTCGGGTCCAGCCTCGGGAGCCCGATCGAGCACGGCCGGGGATTCGGCGTGGACGATCAGCGGGAGCCCGGTAGGGCCGGTCACCTCCAGCACCCGGGGCAGGTCATCGAGGCTGATGTTGGGGAACTCGTCGACACCCGACGGTGACAGGAAGGCCTTGAAGCCGAACACCCCGGCCGCGGCGAGGGCAGCAACTTTCGCCTCACTGCCCGGAATGAACCCGCCCCAGAACCCCACGTCCACTCGCGCCTGCGGCGCAGCGGCAGCCCGCTTCTGCTCGAGGGCCTCAAGCGTGACCGTTGGCGGAATCGAGTTGAGCGGCATGTCGACGATGACGGCTACTCCGCCAGCGGCGGCGGCATCGGTAGCGGTGGCAAACCCCTCCCACTCGGTCCGGCCCGGCTCGTTGACATGGACATGCGTGTCGACGAGGGCAGGCATGACCACCAGGTCACCGTGGTCGTCGACCGGCCCCGGTGGCGGTCGCTCGGCCACCTCGACGATGACCCCATCCTCGACCACCACCACCGCCGGTCGCAGCCCACCATCGACGAAGACGCGAGAACTGGAGATGCTGTGGCGGGACATTGGGGAGATTGAAGCGCAATTCGCGATTCGCGATTCGCGATTCGCAATTTTTCAGACCGCGGCGGGCTCCTTGTGACCGGTTGGCGCGCTCTTGCGAATAGCGAAGAGCGAATTGCGAATCGCGCTCAAGGCTCACACTCCAACCGTGTCGCCCACGCGGCGAGCTCATCCACTCGCGCGCGTGCTTCGATTAGCCGACCGGCCGGCAGGTCGCCGGCGACGAAGGCGCGCCTGATCGCCGCAACCACTTCCTCGACGACCTCGGGGTCCTCGAGGAGC
>DATKBG010000016.1:0-9482 GCA_035514255.1 Acidimicrobiia bacterium | reverse complement strand
AAGGTGAGTTCGATGGTGAAGACCTCGGGATCACCGGGGGCTGCGTTGCCGATGATGGTGACCGGCTCGTCGGTGTCCTCGATCTGGCGAGACTGTGAACACGCTCGCGACAGGGCGGCGAGAACCTCCTCGTCGGGTTCGCCGTCCGCCTCCTCGCCGAGAGCGGTCTGGGCGGTCCGTACCGCCTCACCGGTAGCTGGCCCGTAGTTGCCGTCGACGGACAGGTTGCCGTAGCCGGTGCAGGTGAGCAGCCATTGGAAGGCGGCGACGGTTTCGTTGCGGTCGCCGTCGCGGATCAAAGGCGGGCCACCGGGCGGGAGCGTCGTCGTCGTGGTGGGTGGCACCAGGGTCGTGGTGGTCGTGTCCTCGGGAGCGAGCGTGGTCGTGGTCTCCTCAGCCGTTCCCCCGGTGCAGGCGGCGACCACCAGCGTCAGTGAGGCGGCCAGGGCGACCGCTGTGTTGGAGCGTCCCGACATCGACCCTCCCGGTACCGTGATCGCCAAACCTACCTCACCGGGTTATCGCACTGCGTCATCCCCACATGCAGTTCATCGTTGGTCTGGGTCTGGTCGGTCCGTTGATCGGGGTGATTGTCACCGGTCTCTGAGGGCAGGTCGCGAAAACCCTTGAACGATATCAACGGCGGGGATAAACCTGCGCGCGTAGAGTGGCTGAAGATCAAACGAAACGCGGTCGGCATCCTTCCGCCGGGACCCTTCGGGGCAAACCGGCGTATGGACCTGATCCACGAGACCGGAGGACATGATGCGACGATTCGCGGCAGTGGTCTTCTCGCTGGTGACAGCGGTTGCTCTGGCGGTACCGGCGGTAGCGGACCATTCGATTCAACCCAGTCAACCGGTTCCGACCCCGGATGCATCCGATGTCTGGATCAACGAGACCCCGGCTGCATGGTTCGTCGAACTCGGCAGCCCACCGGCGGTGCAGGGCACCGCTCTCAGCAGGCTCGCTGCTGAGCGTCAGGCGTTTCGCACGGCTGCGGCAGCCAACGGACTCGAATACACAGAGCGTTTCGTGTTCGAGACTCTGTTCAACGGTCTCTCGATCGAGGTCGCTCCCGGCCACCTCACTCGCCTGGCCCAGATGACCGAGGTCAAGGCGATCTACCCGGTGATGTCGGTCCCGATGCCGGCGACCTCGGTTTCGGGGCCGCAACTGGCCACGGCGATCACGATGACGGGTGCCGACGTGGCGCAGAGCGAGCTCGGCTTCACCGGCGCCGGCATCAGGGTGGCCGTCATGGACACCGGCATCGACTACCACCATCCCGATCTGGGCGGATGCTTCGGTCCGGGATGTCGGGTCGAGGTCGGATGGGACTTCGTCGGGGACTCGTTCAACGCTAATCCCACCTCGCCCTCCTACGACCCGGTGCCGGTCCCGGATCCCGATCCGGACGATTGCCAGGGGCATGGAACCCATGTGGCCGGCATCGTCGGAGCCAACGGAGACGCCGTTGGTGTCGCACCAGAGGTGACCTTTGGCGCCTACCGGGTGTTCGGCTGCGATGGATCGACGACGGCGGACATCATGATCGCCGCCATGGAGAGGGCACTCGCCGACGACATGGACATCCTCAACATGAGTATCGGTTCGGCGTTCACCTGGCCGCAGTATCCGACGGCGGTCGCCTCCGACCTGCTCGTCGACTCGGGCATGGTCGTGGTCGCCTCGATCGGTAACAGCGGAGCCAACGGCACGTTCTCGGCCGGAGCCCCCGGGCTCGGTGAGAAGGTGATCGGCGTCGCTGCCTTCGAAAACCTCACTGCCACCTTCCCGGTGGCTGACGTACTCGGTGCCGGAGATGCGAGCCCCACCGAGGTCGGTATCAACCCGATGCAGTTCGCTGGGGAGGTGCCCACCAGTGGCACCGAGGAGATCGTCTTCGTCGGGCGCGCCTGCAACAGCGATCTTCCCCTCCTGGAGGACCCGGCGGGCAAGATCGCCCTTGCGGTACGGGGCCTGTGTAGCTTCCGTGAGAAGGCTCAGAACGCCATCAACGCCGGGGCGGTTGCCGTGGTGATCCACAACAGCGCGCCCGGCAACTTCAGCGGGACGCTCGGCGCACCCGACGAGGAGTGGGTGGTCGTGAGCATCTCCCGAGAGGACGGGCTGTTCATCCGGGGATTGACCGCTCCGGTGACCTGGACCTGGACCGACCGGGTAAAGGCGTTCCCGAACCCGGCGGCGGGCCTCATCGCCAGCTTCAGCTCTTACGGGCTGTCGCCGGACCTGGCCCTCAAGCCGGACATCGGCGCCCCCGGCGGCAACATCTTCTCCACCTATCCATTGGAGAAGGGTGGCTACGCCAACCTGGGAGGCACCTCGATGTCGGCTCCACATGTGGCCGGCGCGGCTGCGCTGATGCTCGAGGCTCGACCTGCGACCCCAGCAGCGTTGATGCGCGACATCCTGCAGAACAGCGCCGATCCGCATGCTTGGTGGGCCGCCCCCAGCGCCCCGTACCGCGAGCCGGTGCACCGTCAAGGCGCCGGGATGCTCGACATCGACGATGCCATCCTTCAGGACAGCATCGTTTCGCCGGGCAAGCTGTCGCTGGGCGAGAGTGAGTCTGGAGCGCCCGTGGTGCGCCAGATCCGCATCAGCAACACCGGCTCCGAGGCCATCACCTACACGCTCGGTCGTGAGACGCTCTTCGGGTGCTGTTCGGCTGCCATCGCGACGACCGGGACATTCGGGGTCGGATTCTGGTTGTCGGCTGAGGTCGTTGAGTTCAGCCTCTCCGAAGTGACCGTGCCCGCAGGTGGCTCGGTCGATGTGACGGTGACGGTGCACCCGGAGACGCCCGGAGGCGCCTTCGACCTGGTGCAGTACGGCGGTTGGATCACGATTACGCCGGACGATGGCAGTGATCTGCTGCGCGTGCCCTACGCCGGGTTCATCGGCGACTACCAGCAGCTCGAGGTACTCACCCCGGGCGCGTTCGGGGTCTTCCCGGCGCTGGGTATCACCGACGACGGCATCGGCTTCGATCTGATGCCTTCCGATTGGGTGTACTCGATGGAGGGATTCGACGTCCCGAACATCCTGTTGCACCTGCACCATCAGTCACGGCAGATGCTGGTCACCCTGTTCAATGCCGATGGAAGTCCGGTGCATCCGTTCTTCAACACGGTCATGAGGTTCGACTACCTGCCACGCAATGCCACCAATGCCGGGTTCTTTGCGTTCGACTGGGATGGAACCAGGTTCCACAGTGCGGGCGGAAAGGGCAAGGCGAAGGAAGTTCCCGACGGTTCGTACTTCTTCAAGGTCTCGATCTTGAAGGCGCTTGGCGACTCCGCCAACCCGAGCCACTGGGAGACATGGACGTCACCGATCTTCGAGATCGATCGTCCGTGAGCTGACAACCGCTGACCCGAGGCGGCGACGCCTCGACCGATCGGACCCCGGTCACTACGGCCGGGGTCCGATCACGTCATCGGTCGACGATGACGTCGTGCGGCGGAACCCCGCCGTCACATCGGCGGAACTCGCCGTCGTCGGCCGAGCGGAAGTCGTACTCGTTGCCCTCCGCCTCGAGGACCACCCAGTAGCCAGGAGTGAGCACCTGAATGTACGAGACGCCTCCGCCGGGGCATCCGAGTGAGGCGTCGCTCCACATGACCTGCTGCGCCCGGACCACCGTGACCTGATCTTCCTCCACGCCCTCGAGGGCAGTCACCTCGGAGACCAGAGCCGCCACGAAGTGCTCCGGGGCACTGACAATGGAAGGGTCGGTATCGAGTGTGGTGCTGGGGTACACCTGGCGGTCCTCTGCAGGAGACTCGTCATCGGGTCCGCCACCCGGGTCGGCACAGGCAGTCAGCGCGAATACGGTCATGATCATGGTGGTCGTTCTCATCGGCGTCACCTCGGGTGTTTCCACCCCATCTTGACCGTTCGACAGCGGTACGCACGCCCTGGGATCCAGCCCGCGGTCGTTGGTCGCGCTAGCCCGTACGATCGGGTGGGTGCAGTCGAAGCGCGTGGCAGGGAGCATTGCCGGGGCCGGCCTATACCTGAGCCTCCTCTTCTTCGTCGCCTGCGCTCCTGCGGCCGAGATCCTCGGCGATACCGACTCGACGACCACCACCTCGACCCCTCCGGTCCGGTTGCTCGCCCTGGGCGACTCGTACACCATCGGCGAGGGGGTCCCGGAAGCGGATCGCTGGCCCGAGCAGCTCGCCGACCGGCTCGACGACGCTGGACTCGAGGTCGTCGTGGACATCGTGGCTCGCACCGGCTGGACCACGGCCGAGCTCGACCGAGGGGTCGATATCGCCGACCCCACAGGGCCATTCGATGTCGTCACGCTGCTCATCGGCGTCAACAACCAGTTCAGGGGCCTCCCGATCGAGGACTATCGAACCGAGTTGGCGGCGTTACTCGAGCGGGCGGTCGGGTTTGCCGGAGGCGACCCGGGCAGGGTCGTCATTGTGTCGATCCCCGACTGGGGGGCAACGCCGTTCGGGCAGAATCGCATCCCGGCCCAGGTTGCCACCGAGATCGACGCCTTCAATCGGGTGGCGCGCGAGGAGGCCGATCGGGTCGGTGCCTGGTGGGTCGACGTCACCGGGATCTCACGGGGTGGGGATCCGAGGCTGGTCGCCGCTGACGGACTCCATCCATCGGCGGAGCAGTACCGGCTCTGGGTGGACGAGATACTGCCGGTGGTGGAGTCGATCCTCGGCCGGTGAGCTGAGGCGGGCCCGGCCAGGCCGACCGGTAGCATCGCCCCGCATGTCATCCGATCACGTAGAGATCAACCGCGCCCACTGGAACGCCCAGGCTCACGAGTGGGTGGCCGGAGGCGAGCGTGCCTGGGCCCTCGAGGAGCCGTCCTGGGGCATCTGGGGGGTACCGGAGTCGGAGTTGCACATGCTCCCCGACGACATGACCGGGATACGGGCTGTCGAGTTGGGCTGCGGGACCGGCTACGTCTCTGCCTGGATGGCGCGCCGCGGTGCCACCGTCACCGGCATCGACATCTCCGAGGAGCAGTTGGCCACGGCCCGACGTCTGAACGAGCAGCATGGATTGGGCGTCACGTTCGTCCACGGCAATGCCGAGCAGACTCCCTTCGAGGACGGGTCCTTCGACTTCGCCATCAGCGAGTACGGGGCGGCGATCTGGTGCGACCCGACGGTGTGGCTCCCAGAAGCGCGTCGGATCCTCGCCCCCGGAGGGCGGTTGGTCTTCCTGGGCAATCATCCTCTCGTGATGGTGTGTTCGCCGTGGAACGGCGCCCACCTCGGCGAGGAATTGGTTCGCCCCTACTTCGAGATGAACCGGATCGACTGGACCGATGCGGAGATCGACCCGGGCGGTATCGAGTTCAACCGGCCGATCGGTGAGTGGTCCGCCCTGTTCGACGAGGTCGGCTTCGACGTCGAGGGGTACATGGAGCCACGACCGGCCGAGCCCTCCGACGAGCTCCAGTTCTTCACGACTGCGGCCTGGGCCTACCGCTATCCGACCGAGCAGGTGTGGAAGCTGCGCAAACGCGGTTGAACCCTGTCCAACCGCCCGGGTGGACGGCTGGGCCCACATCGCTCAACGACTTACGAACCCTCGATGACCTCGAAGATGTCATCGGCGACGAGACCGTGCGCCTCGCGGTGAACCGTTGCGGCCACCTCAGCGCTGGGAGCTTCGACGAGGCAGAAGATCTTCCCCGCCTTCTCATCGACCCAGTAGCTCTTGTAGTCGACGCCGTGGGCGCCCTGCACCTTCAGGTCCTGTTCGTGGGCGCCAGCGACGTCGGCGGCGCTCACCGTCCCATCCATATGGTGGATATCCATGTACAGAGGCATGCGATGCTCCTCTCAGCATCGGGGGTGTGG
Source organism: Acidimicrobiia bacterium (assembly GCA_035514255.1). GTDB lineage: Bacteria > Actinomycetota > Acidimicrobiia > Spongiisociales > UBA11373 > DATKBG01. Next base: position 3,615 of record DATKBG010000016.1, on the reverse strand, counting down.
GTGCCATAGGGACTCAGTGGCTCACGCGCGACAGGATTTGGATCCCGATGACGAGTATTCCGCAGGGGTCGGGGTGACACCCACCTTCTCGCGGACTGTAGGTGCATCTGAGCGCCTACCCCCAATGAAGTGGTCGCGGCCCGGCAGCGCGCGGTCCTCCGGTACCCTTCGTCCTGGAGGTCATTCATGCATCAGATCACCCATTGGATCGACAACCAGGAGTTCTCCGGCAAGGTGGAGCGGTGGGGTGACGTCTACGACCCGGCTACCGGGCTCGTGCAGAGTCGAGTGGCCATGGCCACCGCCGCCGACGTCGACGCCGCGGTCGCTTCGGCGAGGATGGCCTTCGAGTCGTGGCAGCACGCCAGCCTCGCTCGCCGGACCACGATTCTCTTCGCCTTTCGCGACCTGGTGGACCGGCACAAGGACGACATCGCCAAGTTGCTCGTGTCCGAGCACGGCAAGGTGTTCTCCGACGCCCTCGGCGAGGTGCAGCGTGGCCTCGAAGTCATCGAATTCGCCTGCGGCATTCCGCAGATGCTCAAGGGCGAATACAACGAGAACGTGTCGACGGCGGTCGACACCTATTCGATCCGCCAGTCTGTCGGTGTCGTCGCCGGGATCACGCCGTTCAACTTCCCGGCGATGGTCCCCATGTGGATGTATCCGATCGCCATCGCCTGCGGCAACACGTTCGTCCTCAAACCGTCGGAGAAGGATCCGTCGGCGGCCAACTTCTCGGCGGAGCTATTCGCCAAGGCCGGACTCCCCGAGGGGGTCCTCAACGTGGTCCACGGAGACAAGGTCGCCGTGGACCGCATCCTCACCCACCCCGACGTCAGTGCGGTGTCGTTCGTGGGGTCGACGCCGATCGCCAAGTACGTGTACGAGACCGGGACGGCCAACGGCAAGCGGGTGGCGGCCCTGGGTGGCGCCAAGAACCACATGATCGTGCTGCCCGACGCCGACATGGAACTCGCCGCTGACGCCGCGGTCTCTGCTGCCTACGGGTCCGCCGGCGAGCGATGCATGGCGATCTCGGTGCTGGTCACCGTCGGTGAGGGGACCGCCGAGGCTCTCATGCCGAAGGTGGTGGAGCGCCTCGAGAAGATCCGGGTCGCTCCCGGCATGGACGATGGCGCCGAGATGGGCCCGCTGGTCACCGCCCAGCATCGCGACAAGGTGGTCGACTACATCGACAAGGGTGTAGAGGAGGGGGCCACCCTGGTCGCCGACGGCCGCAATCTGGTTGGCGAGCAGGACGGCTTTTTCGTGGGTCCGACGCTGTTCGATCAGGTGACCCCTGAGATGACCATCTACAAGGACGAGATCTTCGGTCCGGTGCTCTCCACCGTGCGCGTCGACACCTACACCGACGCCATGGGGCTGCTCGAGGAGAATCCATGGGCCAACGGAGTCGCTTTGTTCACCAACGACGGCGGCGCTGCCCGCAAGTTCCAGAACGAGGCGCAAGTGGGGATGATCGGGATCAACGTCCCGATCCCGGTCCCCATGGCGTACCACTCGTTCGGCGGCTGGAAGGCGTCGATGTTCGGTGACGCCCGCATGTACGGCACCGAAGGCGTCCAGTTCTACACCCGCCTCAAGGTGATCACCAGCCGGTGGCCCGACCCCGCCCACCGCGGGGTCAACCTGGGCTTCCCGCAGATGAAGTGAGGCTCAGAGACTGTTGCCCGTTTCCGGTTGCCGGTTACCAGGAAGACCGACGCTGTCCCGGGCGTCGGGTGTCGGGCGACGGGTGACCGATGTCTGATCGCGTCGTCGTCGCAGCCCTGGAGAAGTCGGCGGAGGCGCGCGGGCTGCGCTTCGAGTCCTTCAGTCATGGGTGGATAGTCCGCTTGTCTGACGGCGACCGGGTTGCTCGACTCTTCGGGTACGACTTCGAACTGAACAGCACCGCCGCAGCGAAGATCGCTGGCGACAAGGCGGCGACCAGCACGTTTCTCGCCGATGCCGGCGTCGCCTGTGTCCCCCATCATCTGTTCCTGCGGTCGTCGCTGACCGAGTACACCGGGCCGCAGGGCAACTGGCCACGGATGCTGGCGCTGGCCGAAGAGCTGGGATGGGACCTCGTCTGCAAGACGAATTCGGGTACGGGCGGTAGCCACGTGTATCGGGTGCGAAACGGCGCTGAGCTGGAGTCGGCGAGCAACGCCGCCTTCAGCGCCCACCACGCGCTCGCCCTCTCGCCGTTCGTCGAAGCGGACGCCGAGTATCGGGTGATCCTGCTCGACGACGAGGCCCAACTGGTCTACGAAAAGATGCGCGCCGACGGCGAGTGGCGTCACAACCTCGGTTTGGGGGGTAGCGCAGTGGAGATCGACGACGCCGGACTTGCAGCCGATCTCGTCGCCATCGCCAGCCCTGCCATGGCCGCCATCGGCCTTCGGTTCGCCTCGGTGGACATCATGGCCACCGGGTCCGGCCTCACCGTGCTGGAGGTGAACGCCGGGGTGATGATGGAGTACTACGGCAAGTCATCCGACGAACGGCGTGAGCGGGCCGAAGTCATCTACGATCGTGCCGTCGGAGCGATGTTCGCCTGACACGAGGAGGGACCCTCATGACCATCCAAGATCGACTCGACACAGCCATCGCCGCGCATCCGCTGCTCGAGCACCCGTTCTATCAGGCCTGGCGTGACGGCACGCTGCCCGTCGCATCGCTGGCTACCTACGCCGGTGAGTACGGAGCGTTCATCGCCGCCATCGACCAGGGCTGGGAGACCGTCGGCGAGCACGACCACGCCGCCGAGGAGCGCCACCACGCCGAGCTGTGGGCCGAATTCGCTCGCGCCTTCGGCGCCGAGGTGGGCGAGGCGACCATCCCCGAGGTCTCGCAGTTGCTGGAGACGTCACGGCGCCTGTTCGCCGAGCCCGCCACGGCCTGGGGCGCCCTGTACGCCTTCGAGAAGCAGCAGCCCGGCACCGCCGAGGAGAAGCTCGGCGGGCTCGCGGCCCACTACGGAGTCGCCGAGGACGCAGATGCCGCCGAGTATTTCCGGGTCCACGCCGCCGACTACCACGAAGCCGACGGGATCGTCGCGTCGCTGGAGACCTCGCCCGAACTGAACGACGCTGCGGTCGCCGCCTGCGCCGAGATGACCCAGGCCCTTTGGGACGCTCTAAGCGGGATACCCGTCGAGTAGTTAGGGCCAGGGGCCAGGGGCGAGGGCGGACAGAGATGGTCGCTGCGTGATCGCCCTCCCCCCTCCCCTGACGGCTGCGCCGTCAGGTACTCCCCCCTTCGGGGGGAGGGACCGCAAACGAGCTTCAACACGCGGTCCTTCTGGACGGTAGGTGACAGCGGCCGCAGGCCTCGGCGCAGTGCTCCCCGTTGGGGGAGGGACTGCAAGAGAGGCGTGTTACGCGGTCCCCTCCCCTGAAGGGGGAGGTGACCGCGACCGAAGGTCGCTGACGGAGGGGGAGGGCTGACGCGTCGCGCAGCCTCCGGCGCGCTACTCGCTACTCGCCACTCCGCAGCATCTCAATCGTTTCCTGCAGGTCGGCGATCGGGCGAATTTCGGCGTGGCCAAGCGGGACGATCGGTGCCAGACCGCGCGTGACGGCTCCAGCCGAGTCGGCATCGACGACC
>DATKBG010000015.1:0-5152 GCA_035514255.1 Acidimicrobiia bacterium | reverse complement strand
CATCCGTACCGCCACCGAGGCCGGCAAGCGCGTCGTCCTGCTAGCTCACAGCCCGAATGCACTGGACGGCAACACCTTGCCGGCGGGGTTGGTACCGGCGGCAGTGGTAGCCATCAGCGATCAGATTCGGGCCGACGCAGCCGAGACGCTCGCCTTCTTCGCCGAACAGGAAGTGCAGGTCAAGGTCATCTCGGGCGACCATCCCGACACGGTCGCTGCCATCGCTGCCAAGGTGGGACTCGCCGGGAGTGTCGTCGACGCCCAAACCCTCCCCGAAGAGGGGCCGGAGCTGGACCGTGCCGCCATCGAAGGCACGGTGTTCGGACGGGTCACGCCGCACCAGAAGCGGGCCATGGTGGGAGCGCTCCAACGCGAAGGACGAGTGGTGGCGATGACCGGCGACGGGGTCAACGACGTCCTGGCACTGAAGGACGCCGACATCGGCATCGCCATGGGGTCGGGCTCATCGGCTTCGCGGGCGGTGGCCCAGTTCGTGCTGCTCAGCGGAGACTTCGCCACGCTCCCCCACATCGTCGCCGAGGGCCGCCGGGTGATCGGCAACATCGAGCGGGTGGCCAACCTGTTTGTCACCAAGACGGTGTACGCCTTCTTGCTGGCGGTACTGGTCGGCATCTTCTCGCAGCCGTTCCCGTTCGTCCCGCGACACATGACCCTGGTGGGGACGATCACCATCGGGGCGCCGGCGTTCTTCCTGGCTCTCGCCCCGAACACCGCCAAGGCGAGACCGGGCTTCGTCGGGAGGGTGCTGCTGTTCGCCGTTCCCGTCGGGATCATGGCTGCCCTGGCCGCCTACGCCGCCTACAACCTGGCCATCAACGAGGGCCTCGCCCTGCTGGAGGCCCGCACGCTGGCCGCCTTCGTGATCACCTCCGTCGGGCTGTTCGCCCTGGTGATCAACTCGCGACCACTCACCTTCGGCCGCCGGGTCCTGGTCGCCAGCATGGCCGGTTTCCTGGCTCTCATCTTCCTCACCCCCGGAGGGCGTGAGTTCTTCGAGTTCGGGCTTCCGAGCCCGGTCATGATGCTCGCCGGTCTCGGCATCGTCGCCATCATCGGATCGATGCTCTACGCGGCTCTGCGCGCCGTCGGCTGGATGTCGGCGGTACCCGATCTGCTGAGACGCGAACTCGGAGAACCGAGCCGATGGGGTGGGGTCAGGGGCGCGCTGGACCGCCTGCGACGCCGGTCGGCCCGCGTCGGGGGCACCCCCGACGACGATCTGGGGTAAATGGAGAGCCCCGCCTACGATGCCCCCATGGCCATCACCGACCGCACCGTCATCGACCTCACGCCGGAGGCGATCACCGCCATCCTCGAGATCAGGGCCTCGGAGCCCGATGCCGATGAGCTCGCGCTCACCGTCGGCATAGCCGGCGTCGCCAACCTGCAATTCCGGTACGAGCTGACCTTCGTCCCCGTCGAGGACGTGGGTGACGACGATGTGCTCCAGTACTTCGGTGATCTACCGGTCGCCGTCCTCGGCGGCAGCGCCGACAAGCTGGAAGGCGCCACCATCCTCATCAAGGAAGGCGGCCTGAGCATCGACAACCCCAATCCGGCATCGCCACTCATCGACGGTGCCGCCGGCGAGCTGACCGGCCCGCTCGCCGACAAGGTGCGCACCATCCTCGAACAGCACATCAACCCGGCGATCGGCTCCCACGGTGGGACCGCCCAGCTGGTGGCCGCCGAAGGCGACACCGTGTACCTGCGACTCGGCGGTGGCTGCCAGGGCTGCGGCATGGCACAGGTGACCCTCCGCCAGGGAATCGAAGCGGCCATCAAGCAGGCCCTCCCCGAGGTGAAGCACATCATCGACGTCACCGACCACGACGCTGGCGTCAACCCGTACTACGAGCCCGCAGGCGCGGGGCACGGGCATGAGGGGCACAATCACTGAGCTCACAGCTCACAGCTGACAGCTCACAGCCAGAGGCTGAGTATTTGGTACTTGGTATTTGGTAGGTCTCGCTACTCGCGACTCGCTACTCGCTACTCGCTACTCGCTACGCGCCCCTCGCCTCTCGCTACTTCTTCCACCTGGTCGATGGCGGATACCACGGTTCTGATCTCGTCGGCGAAGCGCTGGCGGCATTCCAGTTGGTAGGCGTCTCCCCCGGCGAGGAGGCCCCGATTGGCGGCCAGCTCGATGGCGCTCTCGAAGATGGCGGACGACACGGCTTCCGGGCTACGGATACGCCGCTGGAGGGTGTACTGGGCGCCTCGGGTCAGGCACGATGCCACCAGGTCCTCCTTGGTGACCGAATGCCGGTAATCGCGGTCGACGAGGTCCTCGGCGACGAGCAGGTAAGCCTCGAAGATGGGGCGCATCACCCAGTGGGCGGTGAGCGGTGAGCGGGCACGCAGCAGGGCCTCGGCGTCGGCCGCCGATCGCAACCTGTCCCGATCCGGGGCCTCGACCTCGACTTCGGCACGGACCTCGTCGGCAAACTCGTCACGCCCGGCGAAAAAGAACTCGAACTTGAGCAGGTCTCGAAGGCGAAGAGCCGCCTGATCGAAGGCGGCGTCGGTCGCCTCGGTCGAACGGGAAGCCTCGACGAGAGCGAGTTCGACGATGGCTCCGGTGGTGAACCAGTGGATGATCGTGTTGCGGTAGAAGGCGGCGGCCAGGTGCTGATCGGCACCGATGGCGTAGACCGCGTCAGGCCCTTTGTCGTAGCGGGTGACCACACCGTGTTCGACCAGTGCGTTCAGCGCAGCCTCCACCGCCGCCGGATCGTCGAGTCGGATGGGCTCGGTGACCGGCAGGCCGCGGCGCTCGACGACGTCGAGATACGCCCGTAGTGCGGCGGAGGTCTCGGCGACGGTGACCGCTCGGTCACCGACACCGAGCAGGGCCAGGGCGACCAGCGAGATCGGGGTGATCGGCGTGGCCCGGTTGATCCGAACCATCACCTCGAAGCCGAGCTTGGCGACGTCGATCGGCGTGCCCTCCCCGTCCGGGTCGACGCGTTCTTCACGCAGCGAGTCGGCCAGTGATATCGGCTCGCCGAAGCGCAGGTAGATCCGCCCGTAACGCCTGCGCAGTGAGTTGAGCACCCGCAGCATCCACCCGAACGACTCGCGCTCCTTCGCCTTGCCTCGCTGCTCGTCGGCGTGGGCACCGACGTCTTGGATCTGGTCGTAGGCGATGGAGGTCGGGATGAGGATCACGTCGTCGCTGGCCCCGTTTCGCCAGGCATCGACCACATAGGTGAGCATCCCGAACCGGGGTGCCCGCAGCTTTCCGCTACGGCTGCGCCCGCCCTCCATGTACCACTCCAGGGGAAAGCGCTTGGCCAGCAAGTAGCCGATGTACGCCTTGAGGACGTACTTGTAGGTCGGGTTGTCCTTGAACGAACGGCGGATGAAGAAGATGCCGTGACGACGAAGCAGCGGGCCGACCGGGAAGAAGTTCATGTTGATGCCGCCAGCGGCGTGGTTGGGCGGCAGGCCGTTCTCATAGAGGACGTAGGTGAGCGCCAGGTGGTCCATGTTGGACTTGTGGCTGGGGACGAATGCCATCGACTGCTCCCGGCCGATGGCGGCGACCCGCTCGAGGTCGTCGGCGTCGTACTGGATACGGTGGTGGTAGCCGAGGGTGTAAACGATCCGGATGAGCGCTGCCACCAGGTCGAGGACGAAGGGGCTCGGCGTCGCCGCGATCTCCTTCAGATAGCCGGCCGCCTGAGCCTCCACCGCGTCGAGATCCTCACCGGTTGTCCGAGCGATTTCGACCAGGCCATCCCGGAACCCGCTGCTCGATAGGAGATCCTCGGCGAGGAACCTCGGCACCTTGTACCGGTTCCCTCGCATCCTGCGTTCGGCGACCTCCAGGGCCAGAACTCCTTGCAGGTAGGCGAACTCGGCGAATTCGCGGTCGGTGCCATCTTCAAACCGATCACGGAGCTGCGAGACGGTGGCCGGTTCGCCGGTCATCACCCGCGCCCGGTCAGGGCGAAGGCGGATGATGATCTCCTGGAGCAGCCGGTTCGGATCGCGGGGATCCCCCAGGGTGATCAGGTCGATGAGCCGTGGCACGCGACGCTTGCGACCCACCGGGCTCATCCAGGCGACGCGTACCGGGATGAGCATCGGGTCATCGGACCGGTCCAGCACCCCGGCGATCGCGCTGGCGCCGTCACCGGCCCGGCGGCGACGCGAACCCGGAAGGCGGACCACCGACGACGGCACCCCCGCAGGACGATGCTCGTCGAGCCAGCGCTCGATCACCCGCTCCTCGACCGAACTCGAGGCGTCGACCAAGAAGCACACCGGCCGACCAGCCGGATCAGGAAAAGGGCGTGACGGCTCGGGCACCGCGGCAAGGGACATGGAGGAGAAGTGTCGACCGGAGAGGGTCGGGAGTCAACCGGAATCGCTTCGCTCTGGGTATTTGGTACTTGGTACGGAATGCGGACAGTGGCTTTGGCTATGACAATGCCGACTGTGGAGGATCCTCTTGGGCGCCCAGCATGGACAGTGACCCTGGTGTGCGGGGCATCCGGTGTTGGCAAGTCCCACGTCGCCCGAGCCCTGGCCCTCCGCTATGGGACGCCGTTGGCCGAAGCCGACGACATCGTCACAGCCCTTGGTGCCCTGACGACTCCGGATCAGGCTCCAGAGCTGCACTTTTGGAACACACACCCCGAGGCAAGCGCATGGCCGCCGGAACGGATCGTCGAGCAGCACTTCCGAGTGGTCGAGGCACTCACCCCCGGACTGCGGGCTGTCGTCAACGACCACATCGAGTTCCAATCAGCCGTCGTGATCGAGGGCGACTACCTGGTGCCCGAGCTCGCCTCCGGGTTCGGGAGCGCCGTACGAGCGGTGGTGATCGCTGAGCCCGACGAGGTCCAGATCGTCGAGAACTTCAGGTCGAGGGAACCGGACGAGCCGGCGCAGCAGTCCCGCGCTCGAGTCAGTCTGCTCGTGGAGGCCGAGCTAACCCGTCGTGGGGACGCCGTCGGTGCACCCGTCGTGCTCGCCCGGCCCTGGGATACAGCCGTGCACCGAGCCGACGAAGCACTACGCGCTCTCGACTGAGCGCCATGGGCCTTCCACCACCGGGGACGCTGACGGAGGGGGGCAGGCGCGTCGCGGGTCCCACGTAGCGATCGCCCTCCCCCCT
>DATKBG010000014.1:0-2803 GCA_035514255.1 Acidimicrobiia bacterium | reverse complement strand
GCCGGTCAGCGTCACTGGAGTCGGTGTGCCCTCTGTGCCGGATGTGAAGACGACGACCGTCGCCTCGCTCTCCGGGAAGGCGTCGCGCCCCTCCCGGGGCGGGAGTCGCGACGCCAGCCGCTCGATCCCTCCATCCGGCGGCGCCCACAGGCCGCGTACCCCGGCCGTGCGAGCCGCTCGTCGCTGCTGCTCCACCGGCCAGCGGGACTCGATGAGTGCCGGGACCGCACCGGCCCGCTGAATACCCCAGAGCGCGGCAATCGTCTCCGGGGACCTGTCGCCGGCCAACCCCACCGGGGCATCGGCGAGACCGCTGGCCGCGACCATGCCCGCCACGCCATCGGCAGCCGCGTCGAGCTTGCCGTAGGTCACGACCGTGGTGCCGACCACGATCGCAGCCGAACCCGGCCGTTCGGCGGCAGCACTCCGGAGCCAATCCATCGCCGGGACCGTAGCGCCGACTCGACCGGTGCCCACTCGCCTCGCATTAGCCTGCCCGTCATGGCATTCGATTGGCGACCCGACGGCGACTACACCGACATCCGGTACGAAACCCTCCCCGGGATCGCCAAAGTGACCATCGACCGGCCCGAGGTACGCAACGCCTTCCGGCCCACCACGCTCTTCGAACTCAGCGACGCCTTCGAACGGGCGCGCGACGACCAGACCGTCGGGGTCATCATCCTCACCGGGGAGGGCACCGAGGCATTCTGCTCAGGCGGAGACCAGAAGGTCCGAGGCGATGCCGGGTACCTCGATCCCGCGGGCACCCCGAGGCTCAATGTGCTCGACCTCCAGATCCAGATGCGCCGCCTGCCCAAACCGATCATCGCCATGGTCGCCGGTTACGCCATTGGCGGCGGCCACATCCTGCACCTCGTGTGCGACCTGACCATCGCTGCCGACAACGCCCGCTTCGGTCAGACCGGACCCAAGGTCGGCTCATTCGACGGTGGTTACGGTGCCGGACTGCTCGCCCGCATGGTGGGCGACAAGCGGGCACGGGAGATCTGGTACCTGTGTCGGCAATACACCGCCGAGCAGGCGTACGAGATGGGAATGGTGAACACGGTCGTCCCCCTCGCCGACCTCGAGTCCGAGACGGTGGCCTGGGCGAACGAGATCCTGGAGAAGTCGCCGCTGGCGATCCGCATGATGAAGGCGGCGATCAATGCGGCCGGAGACGGCCTCGCCGGCCAACAACAACTGGCGGGCGACGCCACCCTCCTGTTCTACATGACCGAGGAGGCGCAGGAGGGCCGTGATGCCTTCAACGAGAAGCGTCGGCCCGACTTCGGGAAGTTCCCACGGCTCCCGTGAGCGCCTGGCTGGTTGCCGCACGGCCGGCGACGCTGCTCGCATCGGTGGCACCCGTCCTCGTCGGCACCGGCATCGCCGTCGGGGACGACGCCTTTCGGCCCGTGGTGTTCGCCGTCACCCTGGCGACCGCCGTGGCCCTCAACCTCGCCGCCAATTTCGCCAACGATGCCTCTGACGCCGCTCGTGGCGCAGACTCCCCGGCCCGGATCGGGCCACCGCGCGCCGTCGCCGGCGGGCTGCTCACCGCCCCACAGGTCTGGAGAGCGACGGCGGTCACGCTCGTCGCCGCCGTGGGTGGCGGTGTCTACCTCACCCTCGAGTCCGGATGGGTGGTGATCGCCATCGGCATCGCCTCGATCGCAGCCCTCCTCACCTACACCGGCGGTCCGCGGCCATACGGCTACCGGGGACTAGGAGAGTTCTTCGTGTTCGTCTTCTTCGGTCCCGTCGCGGTGGTGGGGAGCCGGTTCGTCCACGACGGTCAAGCGCCCGCTGCAGCCTGGATCCTCGCCGTCCCGGTAGGCCTGCTGGCGGCAGCCATCCTGACGGCGAACAACGTGCGCGACATAGACAGCGACCGGAGGGCCGACAAGAGGACGCTGGCGGTGCTCCTCGGACTCGACGCTGCCCGTCGGTTGTACGCCGCACTGCTCATCGGGGCCTTCACGATGATCGCCTTCGGAGGCGCGATCGGATGGACGCCTCGGCCGACCCTGCTGGCCCTGGCCGCGCTCCCGCTGGTGCCCGCCCCGATCAGGGTCGTTTTCAGTGAGACCGCGGGTCCCCCGCTCATCGCTGCCCTCAAGGCAACCGCCCGCCTCTTGCTGATCGTCGGTGCCCTGCTCGCCGTGGGAGCGGCGATCTAGGCGGGAAACACGAACCGGCCGAGAACCACCACGGCGTAGAGGAGGGCGGCGAGCCACAGCGTCCGGTAGTGGTGGGCGAAGGCGCGGCCTGAGGCGACGCGACTGCCGCGGTCGTTGCGGACCACGCCGATCACCCACATCACCGCATAGGCGACGAGAAGCGCGGTGAGGATGTTGCCGACCAGGTACCCGAGGTCGTAGGCGGTGTCACCGGGCATCGCCATCACCGTAGCGAACGCGGGTGGCGCCGATCCCACCGCTACCGTTCCAGCGGTGTCGGCTATCAACGCCACCTTCGCCACGGCACTCGTCGACGCCCTGGGCGGGCTCGGCGTCCGGCATGCCTGCATCACCCCGGGGAGCCGCAGCGCGCCCCTCGCCGTCGCTCTCGCCGATCACCCCGGTATCACCGACTGGTCCCACCACGACGAGCGCTCATCGGCCTTCTTCGGACTCGGGATCGCCCGGGCCACACGGCACCCCGTGGTGCTCGTCACCACCTCGGGCACTGCCGCCGCCGAGCTCCTACCGGCGGTGGTCGAGGCGCGGTACGGGCGGGTACCCCTCATCGCCATCACCGCCGACCGGCCCGGCCACCTGCGCGATGTGGGTGCCCC
>DATKBG010000013.1:0-2146 GCA_035514255.1 Acidimicrobiia bacterium | reverse complement strand
GGGGGCCTACGCGTCGTCATCGGCTCTCGATCGGTGGGTGCGGCTCGGTCGGTCACGTGTCCCCGCCGGCGGCGCCGTCGGTCCTGTTCCAGATGACCTGCTGAGGGAACGGGATGTCGATGCGCTCTGCTTCGAAGGCGTCTTTGATCCGCCGCCGCATCTCGCGGGCAGTGGCGAACTGCTCACCGGGTCCGACCTTGAGCATGACGCGGATCGCGATCGCCGAGTCGCCCAGGGCCTGAACACCCACCACCTCGGGCTCTTCGAGCACGGTGAAACGCTCGAAGTCACCCTGCCACAGCTCGTCGGCCACTCTTTTGATGACTTCGGAGGCGTGGTCCAGGTTGGTGTCGTAGGCGACCTCGACGTCGAGGACGGCCCGGCCCCAGCCCTGCGACTTGTTGCCGACCCGACGGATTTCGCCGTTGGGCACGAACCACACGGTGCCTTCGACGTCGCGCAGTCGGGTGGTCCGGAGGCTGACCTCCTCGACGACGCCGGTGGCGTCTCCGAGATCGACGACGTCACCCACCCCGTACTGGTCTTCGATGAGCATGAAGATCCCACTCAGGAAGTCCCGGACCAGCGACTGCGCGCCAAAACCGAGGGCGATGCCGACCACTCCCGCACCGGCAACTAAGGGGCCCAGGCTGATCCCGAACTCGGCGAGGATGATCATGAACGCCAGGACGAAGATCACGAGCGAGGTGATGCTCCTCAGCACCATCCCGAGGGCCTGGGCGCGTTGACGACGGCGTTCGGAGAGGGTGATGGCGTCGGTGGCGGCCAGGGCCCGTGCTCTCAGGGCGGCGAGCCGTCCCTCGGGGTCGGCCGGGTTGGCTTCGGCGTCGAGGGTCGGCGGTTCGGGTCGCTCGGCGACGCGGGCCACCAGGCGCCTGATCGAGCGGTGGATCAGCCGACTGACCACATAGGCGACCAAGAGGATGAGGACGATCTTGAGTGGCTTGGCGACGAACCAGTGCGCGAATCGGGCCAGCCACGGGATCGACGTGAGGCGGAACACCCAATCGCAGACCAGACCGGGATCGGCGCCGCACGCCGTCTCCAGGCCCCCGTTCGTGCCAGCGATGATCGTCGGACCCATGCTCAAACCTTTCCTCAGCGAACACCGAGACGCTAGCGAGTAGCGAGTAGCGAGTAGCGAGTAGCGAGTAGCTAGGGGCGATATGAGTGACCAGTGGCCAGTGGCCAGTGGAGGGGCCGGGACCGCGGGTCGAGGCCCCCGCCCCAAGCCCCAGGCCTCAGGCCCCAGGCGAACCTCGCTACTCGCTACCGCTACTCCCTGAGCAGAAAGGCCGGGAGGTCGTCGTCGTCCTCCAGGGTGAACGTCGACTCGCCCGTGTAGTGGGAGCGCCCGCCCACTTCCACGACCACCGCAGGGATCCCGCCCACTTCGGTGTCGTCGACGGAGCGGCCGGTGAAACGGGAACCGACGATGCTCTCAAACAGGCGGGTCTGACCGGGTGCGATCTGATCTCGCGATCGCTGGATGGCGATGCGCGCCGACACTCCTGAGCCGGTCGGAGAGCGATCGACCTGGCGCTCCGCGAAGACACACAGATTGCGAGTGGGCTCGTCGGACCAGGCGTCGTTCCCGTCGGTGAGGATCGTGCCGTAGAGGAACTGGAGGTCCGGGTGATCGGGGTGGGGGAGCGGGACCGCGGCCTCCTGGACGGCCAGGGTGGTGGCCCAAGCGGCGTCGACCAGGTCGCGCAGGCTGCTCGTGTCCAGGTCGAGTCCGTAGGCGCCCGCCTCTACGAAGGCGTAGAACGCACCCCCGAAGGCGATATCGAGGGTCACCTCGCCGTGGCCGGGGACGACCACCGGGAGGTCGGCGTGGGCCACGAAGGAGGGGACGCTCTCGAATCGAACGCGGCCCGGCTCCGGTCCCTCGGTGTCGACGACCGCCTTCACCAGGCCGGAGGGCACCTGAATCGCCACCGGGGTTTCGGCGCCGGCGGCAGGCACGAGCCCCGAGTCGACGGCCCACCTGCCGAGGGCGATGGTGGCGTGCCCGCACATGGTCGAGTACCCCTCGTTGTGGATGAACAGGACCGCCAGGTCGGCATCCGGATGGTCCGGCTCGACGGGGATCGCCCCGTACATGTCGGCATGGCCCCTCGGC
>DATKBG010000012.1:0-7580 GCA_035514255.1 Acidimicrobiia bacterium | reverse complement strand
GAGGATCTCGTCGAGGTGCGCGACCCCCGTTTCGAGGGGATGCCGCTTCCGATCGTGGAGAAGTACGACCTGCAGCCGTACCTGGCGTTCGCCCTGCGTCGCGACGGACGACCGATCGGCGTCCTCATCGTGGAGGGCACGCCGGAGAACCTGAACAACCGCCGCGACGACCTCGTCGTGTTCTCCGACTACCTGGCCATGGCGCTGGGCAATGCCCGCGCCTTCGAGCGCGAGCGTCGCCGGGCTCGTGAGGCCGAAACGCTGTTGGATGTGGGGGAGGTGTTGAGCCGCACCACCGACCTGATCCCGGTGCTGGCGTCGGTGGCCCAGAACTGTGCCCGGGTGGCCGGGTTCGACCGCTGCACGATGTTCCTGGTCGACGACGACGGAAAGCTGCAACCGACGATGAGCCAGTTCGCCGACGGCCACGTCGACCAGGAGGCGTGGGAGCGTTTCAAGTCGACGGCCCCGGACCTGCCCGCCGCTTACGAGGTTCTTCGGACCGGCGCGGTCCTGGCATTCGACGATCCCACGGTCGACTCCTCCGACCTGAACCCCGAGTGGTGGTCCAACTCGTTTGGCATCGAGGCCGCGCTGTACCTGCCGCTGGTCGCCTGGGGCGAGACCTTCGGGGTGCTGGTGCTGGACCGTAGCCGGCCGCACCGCATCACCGACAGCCAGATCCGTCTGGCCCGTGGCGTCGCCGCCCAGGGCGCGGTCGCCATCGGGCTGACCCGTGCCCTCGCCGGCGAGCGTGCCGCCAAGGCCCGGCTGGAGGAACTCGACGCCCTTAAGACCACCTTCGTCGCCGCCGTATCGCACGAGCTGCGCACCCCGCTGACCACCATCATCGGCTTCGGTTCGCTGCTCGACGCCCACGTCACCGACGCCGAGGGCCGCGACTTCCTGAGCCTGATCCAGCGCGAGTCCACCCACCTGGAGACGCTCATCTCCAACCTGCTGATGGCGTCGAACATCGAGGCCGGGGTCCTGGAACTCCGACGCGACGAGGTGGATCTGTCAGCCGTGGTCAACGAGGCGGTCGAACTGGTGGGCCGCCTGTTCCCGGGCCGCCGCTTCGACACCGCCATCGACGACGGCCTCACCCTCCCCAGGGCCGACGCCGGATGTCTGCGTCAGGTGTTCATCAACCTGATCCAGAACGCCGCCAAGTACTCGCCCGAGGGCACGCCGGTGTCGATCACCGCCACCGCCACCAGTGAAGGGCATTGCCGGGTCGAGGTGTCGGACCGGGGTCCGGGCATTCGTCCCGAGGAGCGTGAGTTGGTGTTCGAGCGCTTCCATCGGGGCCGTAACCAGGGCGTCCAGGGCACCGGCATCGGCTTGTACCTGGTCCGTGAGCTGGTGACCGGCCACGATGGAAGCGTCTGGGTAGAAGACGGGCCCACCGGTTCCGGCGCCCGTTTCGTCGTCGAGCTGCCGGTCTCGGTGCCGGCGGCGTCGGCGGTGTAGCCGCCGCCTCGTCCCTGTCGATCGGGAGCGCGAGCCGTGCAGCCCTTCTTACAGTCGGCTTAGTCGCATGTGGCTAATGTTCGCGGTCCCTCACCGGTTCGAGTGACCGGTGCGGGACACAAAGGAGGAACCATCCGATGCAGTACGCAAGGGGTTTGATCCTCGTGCTCGTGCTGGCGCTCGTTGCCGCCGCCTGCGGCGACGACACGCCGGGCACCACGGGGGCACCCACCACCACTTCCGGGGCCACGACGAGTCCAGGAACGCCATTCGTGGGCGACAGCGTCGCCGCCGAGGATTGTGACTATGGCGGCAAGATCAGGTCGATCACGGCGACCGACCAGTACACGGTGGTGTTCGAGCTGTGCAAGCCGGTGCCTGCGTTCCCGCAGATCGCCGCCTTCACTCCGTTCGGCATCCAGCCGAAGGAGCATCTCGAGGCGACCGGCGGTGCGCCGTTGGACAACCCGATCGGCACCGGCCCGTTCGTGCTCGAGCAGTGGCAGCGAGGCGACAGCATCATCTTCAGCCGCAACGACGACTACTGGGGCACCAAGCCGCCGTTCGAGACGCTCGTGTTCCGTTGGGCCACCGAGGGGGCCTCGCGTCTCCTCGAGTTGCAGACCGGGCGGGTCGATCAGATCACGAACGTGAGCCCCGACGACTTCGACACGGTGAGGGCTGATCCGAACCTGAACCTGATCGAGTCGGCCAACCCGAACACCTTCTACCTGGCGATGACGAACACGTTCTCGCCGTTCGGCAACCTGAAGGTGCGCCGGGCGATCGCCATGGGGATCGACCGTCAGCGGATTGTCGACAACTTCTACCCGGACGGGTCCGAGGTTGCCTCGCACTTCACGCCGTGCTCGATCCCGAACGGGTGTGAGGGCGACGAGTGGTACGCCTTCAACGCCGCCGACGCGCGCGCGTTGCTCGAGGAGGGCCTGGCCGAGGAGGGCCTGTCGCTCGACACCTGGACCACGACCATCTACTACCGCGACGTGTTCCGCGGCTACCTGCCGGAGCCGGGCACGGTGGCGGTCGAGATCCAGGATCAGCTGATGCAGAACCTGGGCATCTCCGCGGTGGTGGAGGTGATGGAGTCGGGAGCGTTCATCGACGAGTCGACCAACGGACGCCTCGACGGCTTCTATCTCCTGGGTTGGGGTGCGGACTACCCGCACATCACCAACTTCCTGGACTTCCACTTCGGTGCGGCCAACCCGCAGTTCGGCGAAACCCATTCGCAGATCTACGAGCCGCTGCTGGAGGCATCGACGATCGGTGACGTGGAGACGGCCCGGCCGCTCTACGAGGAGGCGAACAACGCCATCCGCGAGCTGGTGCCCATGGTGCCGGTCGCTCACGGCGCGTCGGCGTCGGCATCGCTGGTCAGTGTGCAGAACGCGCACTTCCGGCCGTTCGGTGCCCCGCTGTTCGAGTTCGTCGATCCGGGCAAGGACACCTTCGTGTGGATGCAGAACGCCGAGCCGATCAGCCTGTTCTGCTCCGACGAGACCGACGGCGAGTCCCTGGCCGCCTGCCAGCAGGTGGTGGAGGCGTTGCTCGGTTACGCCATCGACTCCGGCGAAGTGGTGCCGGCCCTGGCCACCGAGTGCACGCCGAACGAGGACTCGACGGTGTGGACCTGCACCCTGCGCCAGGGTGTCAAGTTCCACGACGGGTCGGATTTCGACGCCAACGACGTCATCGCCTCATGGGCGCTCGGCATCCAGGCGAGCAATCCGCTCCACGTGGGCAACACCGGAGCGTTCGAGTACTACACGTATCTGTGGGACCAGTTGATCCCGTAGGGATCGATCCCATCGCAGATTGACGAGCCGACCGGGGCCCGCCCTCGAGGGGGCGGGCCCCGGCGCTCATTCCGGGGAGAGACCGATCATCCGGGCCCGTCCGGCCCGGCGCCGTGAGGAGGTGAGATGCTGGCGTACGTGGGGAGGCGGCTGTTGCTCGCCGTCCCCGTGCTGCTGGGCATCCTGATCGCCACCTTCCTTCTCGCCCGGGCGATCCCCGGCGAACCCTGCCGGGCGATGCTGGGCGAGCGCGCCACCGCCGAGGCGTGTGCCGCATTCGAGCGGAACAAGGGGCTGGACCGCCCGGTCCCGGTGCAGCTCGGCATCTACATCGGCGACGTGCTCAAGGGCGACTTCGGCAATTCGATCCGCTTCTCCCGCCCGGTCTCACAGATCCTCATCGAGCGCCTCCCGATGACCATCGAGCTGTCGATGACGGCGCTGTTCATCGCCCTGCTGGTCGGCATCCCGCTGGGGATCGTGGCGGCGATGAGGCACAACTCGGCCGTCGACGTGGGCACGATGATGTTCGCCAACGTCGGCGTGTCGATGCCGGTGTTCTGGCTGGGGCTGCTGCTCGCCTACTTCTTCGGGCTGGTGCTGCGCAACACGTGGTTCGCCTTACCCCCGTCGGGCCGGCTGTCCCCGGGGATGATCTCCGTCCCGTTCTACGAGAAGTGGGGGTGGGGCCTCAGCGACGGCACCTTCCCGCACACGGTGATGGAGTTCATCGGCAACCACTTCATCTTCAACGCCTTCATCACCGGCAACTGGGAGCTGTTCGGCAACGCCATCCAGCATCTGATCCTGCCGGCGGTGGCGTTGAGCACCATCCCGATGGCGATCATCGCCCGCATGACCCGTTCCAGCCTGCTCGACACCCTGGGCCGCGACTACATCCGCACCGCCCGCGCCAAGGGCGCCATCGAGCGCCGGGTGGTGGTTCGTCACGCCCTGCGCAACGCCATGCTCCCGGTGGTGACCATCGTCGGTCTGCAGATGGGGGCGCTGCTGTCGGGGGCGGTGCTCACCGAGACCGTCTTCGGCCTGGCCGGGGCCGGGACCATGCTGTTCGAGGCGATCACGGCCCGCGACTTCCCGATCATCCAGGGGTTCACCGTGATCATCGCCACCGGCTACGTGGTCATCAACCTGATCGTCGACCTCTCGTACGCGTACCTCGATCCCCGAATACGGTTGGAGTGATGGTATGGATCGACTGAGACGGAGCGATCGCCTCACCGTCCCCGACGCCAAGCATCTGCTCGATCGCCCGACCGGGCTGTGGCGGGGGGCGTTGCGTCGCCTGCTGCGCCGTAAGACCGGCGTGATCGGGCTGAGCATCATCGGCACGTTGGTGCTGATCGCGGTGCTGGCCCCGCTGCTCGCCCCCTACGACCCCAACCAGGTGCTCATCGGCCAGGACGGCGTGAGTCGCCGGTCGCCGCCGTGCGTGCACCTGTTCGGGTGCGAGCCCGAGATCCGCCAGCACGCGCTCGGACTCGACGGCAACGCCCGCGACCAGTTCAGTCGAATCATCTACGGCACTCGGGTGAGCCTGTCGGTCGGACTCACCACCGTGTTGTTCGCCTTCTCCATCGGGGCGACCCTGGGCGCCATCGCCGGGTTCTGGGGCGGGTGGACCGACAACATCATCATGCGGATCATGGACGTGGTCCTGGGGTTCCCGTCGCTGCTGTTGGCCATCGCCATCGTGTCCGCCCTGGGGCCGGGCCTGCGCAACACGATGCTGGCCATCGCCATCGTGTCCATTCCCGCCTACGCGAGGGTGATGCGCGCCTCGGTGCTGTCGATCAAGGAGCTGGACTTCGTCTCGGCGTCGCGGGCGCTGGGGGCGTCGAAGCTACGGATCCTGTGGTCGCGGGTGGTCCCCAACGCGCTGACGCCGCTCGTGGTGATCGGCACCCTGGGCATCGCCACCGCCATTCTCGACGCCGCCGCCTTCGGGTTCCTCGGGCTCGGCGCCCAGGAGCCGACGGCGGAGTGGGGGGCGATGCTGGCCCGAGAGCGGGCCCAGGTGTTCTCCTCGCCGCATCTCGTGTTCTTCCCCGGGTTGGCCATCATGATCACCGTGCTCGGCTTCAACCTGCTCGGCGACGGCCTCAGGGACGCCCTCGACCCCTCGCTTTCGGAATGAGCGACGCCCCCCTCCTCTCGGTGCGCAACCTGCGCACGTACTTCCACACCCGCGACGGCGAGGTGCGCGCCGTCGACGGGATCAGCTTCGAGGTGCACCGCGGCGAGATTCTCGGCCTGGTCGGTGAGTCCGGGTGCGGCAAGAGCGTCACCTCGCTGTCGCTGATGGGCCTGATCCCCAAGCCGGGGGTCATCGAGGAGGGCTCGGAGATCACCTTCGACGGGCGCGACCTGCTCGGCATGTCGCGCAGCCAGCTGGGGGAGCTGCGCGGCGAGCAGATCTCGATGATCTTCCAGCAGCCCGGCTCGGCGCTGAATCCGGTGATGCGGGTCGGGGCGCAGATCTCCGAGGTGTACGAGATCCACCGCGACATGCGCAGCGCCGCCGGCGAGGAGAAGGCCACCGAGATGCTCGAGCGGGTCGGCATCCCCGACGCGCCGCGGCGCGTTGACGCCTACCCCCACGAGTTCTCCGGGGGCATGGCGCAGCGGGTGATGATCGCCATGGCGCTGGCCTGCGAGCCGGAGCTGCTCATCGCCGACGAGCCGACGACGGCGCTGGACGTCACCATCCAGGCGCAGATCCTCGACCTGATCCGCACCCTGCAGCGCGAGTCGAACACGGCGGTGCTCCTCATCACCCACGACCTGGGGATCGTCGCCGAGATGGCCGACCGCATCGCGGTGATGTATGCAGGCCGGATCGTCGAGGAGGCCGACGCCGTCACCCTGTTCGAGGATCCCAAGCACCCGTACACGCAGGGCCTGATCGGTTCGGTGCCGGTGCTGGGCGAGGTGCGCGAGCGGCTCGACACCATCCCCGGGACCGTGCCGCACCTCATCGACCTGCCCGTGGGCTGCCGGTTCGCCGATCGCTGCAAGGCCCGGGTCGAACACGGACTGACCATCTGCACCGAGATCGAGCCCGACCTGCTCCCGGTGGGCGACGGCCACACCGCCCGCTGCTGGCTGTATTCGGAGGACCGGCGATGACGGTGCCGCTGATCAGGGCCCAGGACCTGGTGAAGGACTTCCCGGTGAAGGGCGGCATCATCCGGCGGACCGTGGCCAACGTGCGCGCCGTGGACCACGTGTCGCTCGACATCGTGCGTGGCGAGACACTGGGCCTGGTGGGCGAGTCGGGCTGCGGAAAGACGACCCTGGGCCGGATGCTGGTGCGGCTGCTGGAGCCGACGTCGGGGTCGATCGAGTTCGATGGGGTCGACATCTCCCACCTGAAGGGTGCCGCCCTCAAGGAGATGCGCAGCCGGATGCAGATCATCTTCCAGGACCCGTTCTCGTCGCTGGACCCGCGGGCCCCGGTGGGTGCAAGCATCGCCGAGGGCCTGAAGATCCACGGGGTGACCGATTCCGACGAGCGCCATCAGCGGGTGGTGGAGATGCTGCGCCTGGTGGGCCTCGAGGCGTATCACGCCCGCCGCTTCCCCCACGAGTTCTCCGGCGGCCAGCGCCAGCGCATCGGCATCGCCCGGGCGCTGATCCTCAACCCGGACTTCGTCGTCGCCGACGAGCCGGTGTCGGCCCTCGACGTATCGGTGCAGGCCCAGGTGCTCAACCTGCTCAGCGACCTGCAGCAGGAGATGGAGCTCACCCTGCTGTTCATCGCCCACAACCTGGCGGTGGTGGAGCACATCAGCGACCGGGTGGGGGTGATGTATCTGGGCAAGATCGTCGAGATCACCGATCGCGACTCGCTGTATCGCAACCCCACCCACCCCTACACCGAGGCGCTGCTGTCTGCCATCCCGATCCCGGACCCGTTGCTGCGCCGCCGCCGCATCGTGCTCGAGGGCGACGTGCCCAGCCCGCTGGACCCACCGCCGGGATGCCGCTTCCACCCCAGGTGCCCGATCGCGGCGGCGGGGGTGTGTGACGTCGAGGAGCCAGTGCTGCTCCCGGTCGGCGACGCCGAGGACCATCTGGCGTCGTGCCACCTGCGCACCGGCGCCCACCAACACCTCGACCCGGCAGGCCCCGCCGTCCGCTGAGCGAGCCCCCGCCGTGCTTCGGGCGCTCCCATGCCTCTCTCCCCCCGTAGGGGGGAGTACCTGACGGCGGAGCCGTCAGGGGAGGCGGGAGGGCTGACGCGCAGCGGCCGTCGGGCGCGGTCGC
>DATKBG010000011.1:0-6127 GCA_035514255.1 Acidimicrobiia bacterium | reverse complement strand
TTCGGCGACGACATTCGCACCGTGATCCGCCCGTGACGGACCAGTCGCCGTGGCTGCGCCAGATCATCGCCCATGCCCTTGCCGACGCTCCCCTGGAGGCCTGCGGACTCATCGCCATGGACAATGCGGGCCGAATGGTTCAGGCCTACCCGACTCGTAATGCATCGGAGACGCCGGCGACTGCCTTCACTCTCTCTCCCGACGACCACCACGCCGCCATCGTCGACGCCGAGTCGCTGGGGTGGAGGATCGGCGCCGTCTACCACTCGCACCCGCGGGGCCCGGCGATTCCGTCCCCGATCGATCTCAGGGCGCCGACCGACCGCGACTGGATCCACCTGATCGTCGGGCTGGGGGCTGGGGAACCCGAGGTGCGGGGCTGGCGGATCGCCGGCGACGCCGCTGCCGAAGTGCAGGTATGAGCGGACGGTACGCTCGGGGCGTGGATCCTCACGACATTCTCGAAGGTCTAAGGGCCACGGTCGCCGAGGTGACCCCGGCGCAGGCATCCGGCTCGGGAGCGCTCCTGCTCGACATCCGAGAGCCGTTCGAGTTCGCCACCGGGGTGATCCCCGGAGCGCTGCTGGTGCCACAGGATCAGGTTCCGGCCCGAATCGCCGAGGTGGCTCCCGACTTCGACCGGCGGATCGTCGTTTACTGCGCCACCGGCAAGCGGTCGCTCTTCGTGACCAAGTGGCTCGGCGAGCGGGGATACACCGATGTCGCCTCGATGGCCGGCGGCATCGTGGCCTGGGGGGCAGAGGGGCATCCCGTCGCACCCGCTACGGCGGCCCCCGACGGGCGATACGCCCGCCAGGTGATGCTGCCCGGCGTCGGCGAGGCCGGACAGCAGCGCCTCGCCTCGGCCCGGGTGCTCGTCGTCGGTGCCGGCGGCCTTGGTTCTCCGGTGGTTCTCTACCTCGCCGGCGCCGGAGTGGGCACGCTGGGCATCGTCGACGACGACGCCGTCGAGGTCACCAACCTCCACCGACAGGTGGCTCACACCACCCCGCGGGTGGGCATGTCGAAGGTTCGTTCGGCGGCGCTGGCAGTCTCGGATCTGAACCCGGATGTCCTAATCGAGGAGTACCAGGGACGACTGACCGATGAGAACGCCGCCGACCTCGTCGCCGGCTGGGATGTCGTCGTCGACGCCACCGACGATGCGGCCGCCTGCCTGGCCCTCAACGCGGCGTCGGTGTCTCGGGGGGTGCCGCTGGTGCACGGCTCGGTGTATCGCTGGGAGGGCCGGGTGACCGTGTTCTCCCCGCCGGACGGCCCCTGCTACCGCTGCCTGTTCCCCGACGCCTCGGGTGCCGGCGATCCGGTGTGCGCCGACGCTGGCGTCTCCGGGCCTGTCGTGGGCGTCGTCGGGGCGATACAGGCCACCGAGGTGCTCAAACTGCTGCTCGGGGTGGGCGAGCCTTTGGTGGGTCGGCTGCTGGTCTACGACGGGCTCGCTCAGGAGAGCACGACCCTGGCATACGAGCGCGGGCCTGGCTGCGAGGTCTGCGCGCTCTAGGGGGCGGTGGCGGTCACCAGGTACACGGATCCGCTCATGGTGAGGACGAACAGTTCCCCGGCCGCATCCCTCCCGAGCGAGGTGATAAGTTCGTCGATCTGGATGAGCGTGCCCTGTTCTGCGACGGTTCCGTTGTCGTCGAGCCTCAGGCCGAACAGTTCACCGGTGCAGTGGTCGGCGTACAGGTACACACCGGTGAGATCGGGGAAGGCGGTGCCGCGATAGACGTACCCGCCCATGACGGCGCACCGAGGTAGGTCGCGGATCGGGTACTCGAGCACGGGGGTGATGAAGTCGTTGTCGTCGCACAGCGATGCCGGTCCCCCGTAGCAGTGGGTCCCCTCCATCACTGACCACCCGAAATTGGCTCCGAAGGCATCGCTGAACGAGACCCGGTTGATCTCCTCCCAGTCGCCCTGGCCGACGTCGGCGACCCAGAGGTCGTCGCCGTCGAAGGAGATGCGCCACGGGTTGCGCAGTCCGTACGCCCAGACCTCCTGTGCGCCTCGGCTGCCGTCTGCGAACGGGTTGTCGGCGGGGATGGCGTACGGGTCGCCGTCGACGTCGATCCGGAGGATGGACCCGAGCGGGGTCCCAGGATCCTGACCGGTGCGCAACGGGTCGCCGCCACCGCCGCCGTCACCGAGGGCAATGTAGAGAGAACCGTCGGGACCGAACTCGATCGAGCCGCCGTTGTGGTTGTGAGCCGGTTGGGAGATCACCAGCAGGGTCTTGGTCAGCTGGTTGAGGTCCTCCGCAGCCGTCGGGATTGGGATCGGCAACCGATACTCCTCGACCACGGTTGCGCCGTCACCGACGCGGCTGTAGTGGACGAAGAGACGGGTGGGATCGTCGGGATGAAAGGCGGCTCCGAGAAGGCCGCGCTCGCCGAAGAAGTCGACCTGCGACGACAGGTCGAGAATGGCCATGTTCGGGAAGGTGGTCTCGTGACCCGGTCCGAGCCAGTGGATGGCATGGATCAGGCCGTCCTGATCGACGACGAAGAGGTGATCGTCGCCCTCTCTTCCGAGCGTGAGGATGGGTTGTTGAAAGCCAGTGCCCACGGGTTCGAGGTAGACCGTGACATCGCTGAGAGGAGCACCGACCGGCTCGGTGGTAGTGGTCGGCACGGTCGTTGTCGGGAGGAGGGTGGTCGTCGTGCTGTCGTTCGATGTCGGCTCGGCCGTGCAGGCGGCGATGACGCCAGCGATAGCGACACAGGCAGCGAGTCGAACGATGTGCTTCATCCCCTGAAAGGCTACGGCGTGCTGCGCGGTACCCCTACTCCGGGATGTAGCGGGGGTAGGTGGATCGGGCCGCTGAAGCGAGTGCCGGCTCGATGTCGACGGTCACATAGGGCTGATCCGCGGAGGTCTCGGCGAGGACAACGCCCTCCGGGTCGATCACCCAGCCGAGACCAGCCCACGTGAGACCACTCGGATCGTCTCCGCTCCGATTGGACGACAGGCAGAAGGCGCCGGCGCTGATGGCGACATGGCGACCGGCCACCAGCCATCGCTCCCGGCTGGACCACGGGGTTGCTCTCGGCGCGGCGATGATCGACGCGCCAGCCCGGCCATAGGCGCGGGCTCGGTCGGGGAACCACAGTTCCGAGCACACGAGGAACCCGGCGGTTTCTCCGGCGGCGTCGATGACATCGAAGCTGCCGTCCCCTCGCTCGTACCAGGTCGCCTCCCAGTAGAAGTCCTCATCGGGGAGGTAGTACTTGTCGTGGGCGATCCGGTAGTCCCCGTCATCCCACACGAAAGCCTCGTTGAGCCGCTTGCCGTCGCGCACTACCGGACTCGAGCTGGCGATGGCGGCTCCGCCCAACTCGCCGAACCGACCCACCCAGGCCGCATGGGCGGCGGCTGCAGCGTCCCACTCCGCCGGTTCCACGTCCTTCGTGGCAGCCAGCCAGCGAGAGAAGGGCATCTCGGGGAGTATCACCAGATCGCTGCCTTCAGCGGTCACATGAGCGACGAGTCCGTCCCAGCCTTCCTCGAGCCGATCCGGATCACCCGGGAGTTCACAGACGGTGACGCGCATAAGAGCGGAGGGTAGAGGGGGTCGCGAGTTTATTGGCTGATGGCTAGCGAGTGTCCTGGTACTTGGTACTTGGTACTTGGTAGAGGACTTACCTCTCGCTGCTCGCTACTTTCTCCAGCGCCTGTACCAGGTCCGCTATCAGGTCATCGTGGTGTTCGACGCCGACGCTCACCCGGATCATCGACTCGGTGATGCCGATACGGGCGTTCGCTTCCTTGCCGGCCTCGCAGTGGGTCATGGTGCAGGGGTGTTCGGCGAGGGAGTCGACCGATCCGAGGCTGACCGCCAGCTTGAACAGGCGCAGTGAGTCGAGGAACCGATACGCCTCCGCCTCCCCACCTTCAACTTCGAAAGAGATCATTCCCCCGGCGCCCAGGCACTGGCGCTTGTAGAGGTCGTGCCGCGGGTCACCCGGGTCCAGCTGTCCCAGGTAGTTGACGCTGCGCACCTGCGGGTGGCCCCGTAGGAAGTCGGCGACGCGCCGGGCACTGGCTGCCTGGTGCTCCATGCGCATCTTGAGCGTGGGCAGGCTTCGTAGGAGGAGCCAGGCGGTGAACGGGTCGGCCATGTTGCCGGCGAAGATCCTCATCGCCCTGATCTGGCCGAGCAGGTCTCGGGGTCCGGACACCACTCCGGCGATCAGGTCGCCGTGGCCGCCGAGATACTTGGTGGCCGAGTAGATCACCAGGTCGGCACCGTGTTCCAAGGGCCGCTGGAACACCGGCCCGAGGAAAGTGTTGTCGACCGCCACGGGCGCCCGTCGGTCTTCGGTGGACAGCCGGGCCGCCACCGAGGCGCACATCTCGATGTCGAACAGATCGTTGGTCGGGTTCGCCGGGGACTCCAGCAGGATCATCCCGAGGGGCCGTCCGGTGGCGGTGATCAGGTCGGCCAGGGTGTCGGCATCCACGTCGGGGGTGAACCGGACCGGCTCGACGTCGAAGCCGGGCAGCACGGTCTCGACGAAGTGATGGGTACCTCCGTAGATGGGGCTGCTCACCGCCACGCAGTCTCCGGGACGCAGCAGCGTCCACAGGGTCGTCGTGATGGCGGCCATGCCGCTGGAGAACAGTGCGGTGGCCTCCGCGCTGTCCCACAAGGCAAGTCGTCCCTCGGCGATCTCCAGGTTCGGGTTGTTGAGCCGTGAATAGATGAGCTGGGGGTCCTCGCCTGGTTCCGCGTCGGTGAGGCCGTAGGCGAGCTCGAAGCAGCGTTTGCCCTCCGCCGCCGACGAGAACACGAAGGTCGAGGTTTGGAAGATCGGCGGGACCGAAGCTCCTTGCGACCACTCGGGTCGGTACCCATGGGTGGACATGAGGCTTTCGGGCTGCGGTGCGTTCCCGGAGTCGTCGCTGGCTGGCGTCACCTGGTCTCCTGTATAGGGGGTGAGCCTATTCGCTCACCCCTTAGACGTGGGCGCGGCTGCAGCCGAGCCGAGGTTACCCATGTCGTTTATGCGTCGGTGGTGGGCAGTCGATTGGGGGAAAGTGCCGCCTCGTCGACTCCCCGTTCGATTAGATCCGGCGGCGGGGTCCCGTCCAAGATCATGGCGGCAGCGAACCGGGCCATCGCCGGTGAGGTCTTGATCCCCGAGCCGCCCTGGCCCGCCAGCCAGTAGAAGGCCGGGGCAACCGGATCCCAGCCGTTGACGGGGCGTCGGTCGGCGACGAACGAGCGCAGGCCCGCCCAGGCGTTGTCGATCGACCGAATGGCCATCGTGGTCACCGCTTCGATGCGCTCGATGCCGATGGCCACATCGACCTCGTCGTGGCGGACATCACATGGGTCCATCGGAGTCTCGTCGCCGGGGGACCCGAGGAGGCGGTCCCCCTCGGGTCGGAAGTAGTACTGCTCGCCGACATCGAGGATCATCGGCCACGACCGGTGAGCGAGCCCGTCCGGCGGGCGGAAGGTGAAGGCCGTTCGTCGGAGTGGCTGGAGTCCGATCGGCTCCACGCCGGCTAGCCGGGCTACTTCATCGCACCAGGCGCCGGCTGCGTTCACCACCACGTCGGCGGGGACTGTGTCTCCTGACCCCGTGGCGATCGTCCAACCCTGGGATGTCCGATCGATCGCGGTCACCCCCGCGGAAATACGGATCTCGGCGCCCCGTTTGCGTGCCCCACGCAGGAAGCCCGAGTGGAGGGCATGGACGTCGATGCTGCGTGCCTCCGGCTCGTAGATCCCACCGACGATGACGTCGCCGTCCATCGCCGGGCAGAGATCCACGACCTCGGTACCGGTCAGGGCGCGCACCGTCGGGACCATCGTCTGGTACTCGGCGAGGTCCCGGTCGAGGTGGTCTCGCTGGAGGTCGGTCCCGACCAGGATCATCGGCATCGGAGTGACCAGGGGTACTTCGCTGAAGCCGTCGGGTGGTTGTTCGAGTAGCGGCCGCCCGGCTCCGGCGAGCGCTCGGATCACACGATCGCCGTAGCACTCGGTGTAAAGGGCGGCCGACCGACCGGTGGTGTGGTGGCCGCACACGGATTCGGCCTCGAGCACCACCACCTCCGCCCGCCCCGCCAGCTCATACGCCACCGAAGCCCCGGCGAT
>DATKBG010000010.1:0-11625 GCA_035514255.1 Acidimicrobiia bacterium | reverse complement strand
CGGGCACCCTGTGCCTCGGCGATCACCGCGGCGATGTCACCGGCGATGCCGGAGCCGCCCATCCCGGCGACGACTGCCTCGCCCCTCGGAGGAACCACGGGTGGGTCGATGTCCGCCGCCCACCGAAGCTGATCGGGAAGCGTGCCGATCAGATCGCGCATTTCACTCATCGGAGCCTCCTGGCCGGATGATCTCCTCCGCCAGCATGATCGGTATCCCATCGCGAACCGGATAGGCGCAGCCGCAGTCCCGACAGACCAGCCGATCTCCCCGATCGTCGAGCGAGCCCCGGCATTCGATACACATCAAGATGTCCATCAGGACCTCGGGGACCGGCATTCAAACCACCCCGTCGATCGTCGCTTGCACCGCGGCCACCAGATCGTTGACGGCTTCGGCAGTGGGTGCCTCGACGTTGAGCCGCAAAACCGGCTCCGTGTTGGAGGACCGTAGGTTGAACCAACGCTCGCCCAGGTCGACGGTGAGCCCGTCGAGATCGTCGTGTTCCCCGGGGAAGGCAGCGGCCACCGCGGCCGACGCAGCCGCCTGATCGGTCACCCGCATGTTGATCTCGCCGGACTGGGCGTACGGCTCGAACCGCTTCCGCATCGAGCTGAGCGGCTCACCACCCCCGAGAAGGCGAAGTAGCACCAGCATGGTGAGGATCCCCGAATCCGCCCGGTAGTTGTCCCGGTAGTAATAGTGGCCGGAGTGCTCGCCGCCGAAGACGGCACCGCTTTCGGCCATCACGGCCTTGATGTACGAGTGCCCCACCCGGGTCCGGACGGGCGTACCGCCGGCGGCACGAACCGTCTCGGGTACCACCCGGCTGCAGATCAGGTTGTGCACGATGCTGCTGCCCGGATGTCGCTCGAGAAACCACTCGGCGACCATCGCGGTGACCGTGCTGCCCGGCAGGGTCATGCCGCCGTCGTCTACGAACACGGCCCGGTCGGCGTCGCCGTCGAAGGCAACCCCGAGGTCCAGGGACCGGTCTGTGACGAGCGCCTGGAGGTCGATGAGGTTCTCGGGGCGGAGCGGATCCGGGTGGTGGTTGGGGAACGTGCCGTCGGGATCCAGGTAGAGACCGACGAGGTGAGCGGGGATCTGCTCGAAAAGAGCCGGGATGGCGACGCCGGCCACCCCGTTGCCGCCGTCCACACCGACCTGGATAGCGGGTACGTCGGCGGCGCCAACGATGGTGAGCAAGTGAGTGAGATAACGGTCCAGAATGTCAACCGGGTAAACGGAACCTCGCTCCGACGAAGGTGCAGGACCCTCTTCGGCGAGCCGCCTGATCTCGGGAAGGCCGCTATCGATGCCGACCGGCGCGGCCCGGGCACGACAGAGCTTGATGCCGTTGTAGCCCTTCGGGTTGTGTGATGCCGTCACCATGATCCCGGGAACATCCAGGGCACCGGAAGCGAAGTACACCATGTCGGTCGCCACCATCCCGATGTCGTCGACGTCCACGCCCTGGGATAGGACCCCCTCGATGACTGCTTCGGCGAGTACCGGCGAGGAGGTTCGAGCGTCGCGGCCCACCACGATCCGCTCGACGCCCGTGAAGGCGGCGAAGGCGGCCCCGATGCGGGAGGCGACGTCGTCGTTCAACTGGTCAGGGACCGTCCCGCGCACGTCGTACGCCTTGAAGATGTCAGCTAGGTCCATGAAAGGGGCAGTCTACGGCTGCCGCGGCTCCCCTTAGACTCGCCCCGTGTCCACCACCGCTCGGGTCTCCGTGATCATGCCGGTCTACCGGCTCGCCGACTTTGTGGAGAGCAACGTCGCTCGCGTTGTCGCCGCCCTGGCTGACGTCGAAGGCGTCGAAATCGTGGTGGTGGACGATGGGAGCGGCGACGGCACCCTCGAAGCGGCGGTAAGGGCCGCGTCGACCCATCCGAGCGTCGTGGCCGTGGGCCTTCCCACCAACTCGGGCAAAGGACACGCCATTCGCGCCGGTGTCGAAGCGTCGACCGGCGAGGTGGTCGTGCTGCTCGACGGCGATCTGGATCTTCCCCCCGAGCAGCTGCCAGCGATTCTGGAGCGCTTCGAACGCGACGGCGTCGACGTTCTCGTCGGAGCCAAGCATCAGTCGATGAAACGGGGCGGGTACTCGGCGTGGCGCCGCTTCCTGTCTCGTGCCTTCTCCTGGGTCACGCGGATCGCATTCCGGGTGCCGGTGACCGAGACCCAGACCGGCCTCAAGGTGTTCCGACGCGAACCCCTCGACCGCCTCCTCCCCCACCTGAAAGTGACGCGGTACGCCTATGACATCGAACTGCTGGTGATGATGCACCGGAGCGGTTATCGGGTCGGACAGGTCCCGGTGACCATGGATCGCTCCGACTCGAAGAGCGCGGTCCGTCTCGGGACCCTATGGGAGGTCGCTCGGGACACGACCGCGGTGTGGTTCCGCAGCCTGCGAAGCCGGCGGCGTCAGTGATCTCTTGAAGACGAGGTCGCGAAGGGCGGCCAGCTTCGGGAGCAGCAGGAGGCCGCCCGCGACCAGGTTGGCGAGATTCTCCTCGAGACGGGTGAGCGGGTCGGGTCCCCGGAGCGCATCGGCGGCGAGCACGATCCCAGCGGTCACGACCAGAGCCACCAGGTTGACGCCGAAGAACGCGAGCGATTCGCGCAGATGGCCGTGCCCGCGCCTGATCTTGAAGGTCCAACGACGGTTCAACACGAATGACATCGCGGTGGCCATGGCGAACGCCAGCACGGTTCGCGGCAGCAGGTCTATGCCGACGGTACGAAAGATGTTGATCAGCGCGAAATAGAGCACCGTGTTGCCGACGCCGATGATGGCCAATCGGGCCATCTGGCCGAAGGCCTGCTTGGTCCAGAACGACCGGAGGTACGAGGTCATGCCCCTACCTCGGCACTCTCGCGGCGCTTCCTGACGACCTTCCAGGCGACGATCCCGAGTATCGATCCGATGGTGAGGAGACGGCCAGCGATCTCGACCCAGGTGTCACGAAACTCGAGGACGACCTCCTCCTCGGTGGGGATCACGATCATGAGCGACGGCGCGGCACGGTACGGCCCGAGCGCTCCGTTCGCCCGCCAGTTGGGGAAGTACGACACCTTCACCATGTGGGGAACGCCGACCGCCGTGGTTCGGAACGACACGCGGTGACTCTCAAGGACGATGTCCGTGACCTCACCGGAGGCACCGATCGGAACCCTCCCCAGACTGTCCACGCTGTCGACCCGCGTCCAATCGGCAGGCCCGTCCTCGACGAGCCAGCGGTCGAGGCCGTCGAGGTTCCCGTACCACTCGAGAGCAGCGTCGCGGATAGTCCCCGACCCCGCCCACACCGATGGCCGGTGGACGGCGACGTCGATGAGCGATGACTCGGGAAGGCCGAAGATGGTGAAGGGACCGACCTGGTCGAGCACGGTGAGTCCATGCAGCTCGGTTGCCTCCATGGCGGCGGCGGTCGCCTCCTCGGTGAACGAGATGTAGTAGGCGATGTCGTACATCGCCAGGTGCCGGACCGCCCGTTCGAAGTTCATCGGCTGGTAGTCCAGGCCGCCCACCGGGTTCGATGGGCGATGGCTCACCTCGGAGGCATTGAGAAAGTGAAACGGGGTGGTCAACGATGACTCGAAGAGGACGCCCTCCATGGAGACGTGGTCGTCGAGCCAGTAATCGATGATCATCAGCGACATGGAGGTCCCGTACTGGTCGAGGCCGCGGTTGACCTCCCACATCACCCGTCCGGGAGGCAGCCGATCGATGGCGGCCATCAGGCCCTGGTACTCGGCCCAGTAGTCGTTGACGACGACGGTATTCCCGTCGGCGTCGGTGCCGTACGACTGCTTGCCCTCGTAACCGCTGTAGTTCCAGCGAGCCCACGACGGCGCTCGATGGACGCCAATGACGCCGACGAGGAGCATCACCGCTGCCCCGATCGCGGCCAGGGTCCACTTGGCGGTCTCGACGCGACGCAACCGGCGCGCCATGCCCACGAGAACGGCCCCGACGCAGACCCCCGCCAGCAGGTACACCCCGTAGTACCAGAACCCGAGGAGCCGGGCGTTGTACAGGTCGCGAAAGTCGATGAACTGGATGAAGAAGTACCCGCCTACGCCCACGACCATCATCGTGATCAGTGGGGAGATGACCAGGCGTTTGTGGGCCGCCCAGACGATGCCGCCCGCGGCAAGCACGATCATCGGCCACATCTCCGCCGGGAAGACGGGCCCGAAGCCGCGCACCGGGTGCCAGCCCATGTGGGTCATCATGTTGTTGCGAATCAGGAAGGGCAGGGCCCAGAAAGCAGCGAAGGCGAAGCCCAGACCCCAGGTGGCCGCCAGCGTGCTCGGGCCGCGGCGTCGCAGCAGCAATGGCAGGCTCGCCAGTACGACGACGAGCGTGGTGATGAGATGGCTCAAGGCGGCGAGGGAGAGGAGGATGGCTGGACCGAGAGTGAATCCCCGCCCCTGGCGAACATTGCGGATGATGAGCCCGAGGTAAGCCATCGAGAAGGCGAGCGACCATGAGAAGGAGTACTCACCCGCCAGCGTAGACAGCGTGTTGCCTCCGTAGATGGTAAAGCTCTCCATAAGCACGAATGTGCCGCCCGACACACCGGCGACTGTGGACACCGCGCGCGACATCCCCATGCCGCGCGCCAGGACGTACGAGGCGAACGGGAGTGCGAGGAGACCGAGAACGGTCACCAACTTGAAGGCGATGCCGTACGGCAGGACGAGGCCCAGGATGACGATGGCGATCGCGGGCAGCGGGAAATAGAAGTACATGGCCGGAAACCCGGCGTACCAGGAGTTGCTCCAGCCCAGTATGCGCCACTGCGGGAGCAGCTCGTCCCGCAGATAGGCCGGTAGGAGGACGTGAGCACCCATGTCGCCACCGGTCGGGGTGTTGTCCTGAAAGATCAGCAGGGGCTGCATCAGGAAGAAGATCACGAGCGCCAGTCCGCCCAGGGAGGCGGGGATAACCCACCTTGCCAGGGAGGAGCGGGCGTCGGCGGTTACGGGTGGCGCGGTGGACACGGTGGATGGCAGGCTAGGGGAACCAGATACCAAGGCAAGGCGACGGCGCCTACTTGTTGCGGGCCATCTCCAGGACCGACTCGAGGCCGATGACCTCCGCATTCGACACCCACCAGCGGTGTTCGCACCGGTGGCAGGAGTTGAACATCACCTCGCTGGCATCGGGCATGGTGAGTTCGATCTGAATGGCGTCACTGGCTGAGCAGCTGGGGCACGTCACGGTAGCCGTTTCGCCTGTTTTCCGTCCCACTCCGATCCTCCTATCAGCCTGACCCGGGCGCCTTGGCCGAGTCCTCGAGCAGTGTCTCATTGTCGAGCCTGCCCACATATCTGCTCCGGCGGCGTCCGTTGTCACGCCAGTGGGCGTACCAGTATGGCCCGTGCGGGCAAGAGGTACATGCCTTCTTCCCACACCGTACCCACTGCCGTCGAAGACGAACCGTGGGCGCCGCCTCCCCGAAATCCACCCCCATCGCCTCGAGGCGAGCGCGCGCCAGCATGAGGATACGACGAAGTTCGTGTTCGTCCATTTCTTTGACCGCGTCGAGGACGTCGCGATCGATCGGCATCAGACCGGACTAGGCGACCTGGACGGCGGTGAACAGGGGCCGGACGGGCTGGCGGCGGTCGACGAGGGTCCAGCCGACGGGAGGCGTGAGCCGCCCAGCGTGGTCCTCACACATGGCATAGCCGATGCCCGGGATCGTCCGCTCGAGAAGGTCGTCCAGCCAGATCGTGCTGTCGTCGTAATTGAAGGCCATGCGAATCCCGGCGGGACCACCACAGCGAACACAGGGTTGGATGAACTCGGTCATGAGACCAGTGTAATCACAAAGATGTAGTTTGTGCCGGGTTCGCACCCGATTGGTACTTGGTACTTAGTACTTGGTACCCGTAGCTCGCCCCTCGCCCCCGCTACTCGCTACTCGCTACTAATCGGCGGACCGCGCGAGGGCTTGCCCGGCCGGCGATCCGGCCTACCTCATCCCCCGCTTGGTCTTTGACGACGATCAGGGGGACGCCGGAGACGCCGACAGTGGCGAACACGTCCTTGTGGTGGTCGTATCGGAACTCTTCGAAGTTGACCCCTTCTGCCACAAGGGCGGCTCGAGCCTGATCGCAGTTGGCGCAGCCGGCGTCGCTGAACAGGGTGACCGCGGACCGAAGGCTGCCCAGGTCGAGCGGTGCCTTGGCCACCCGGCGACGCTCATTCAGCCTGAAGCCGAGGGCGACCCCGATGGCGACCGCGATGGCGGCTGCGACCACCAGCACCCTGACGACCGGCTCACTCATCGGGTGGAACCGCGATGCCCGCCGCGAAGGCGACCCGACCGTCCTCCATCACCGACCAGGCGGCACTGAACGGATCGGCGGACCTGACCACGTAGCCGACGGTGTCGTAGCCGATGACCGGAATCTCGGTGACGGTGCCCGGCTCGAGGATCTCGTTGACGTTGAACACCTCGTCACCGGTGAGTCGGCTCACCGTGACCACGACGACATTGTCGCTCGTGTTGAGTAGCCACAGGGAAACACTCCTACCCGACTCGGGACGGGTGCCGGGCAGCAGCCAGGTACCCGCCTGCTGTTCCACGCCACTGGTCGCCGCGGTCCCCGACGCTCCGGTGCTCACCACGCCGACAGCCACCGGCGTCGGGGAGGACACCCGGGCGGCCACGATGTCGAAGTCAAGTTCGACGGTCGACAGGTCGAGCCGGGCCGGTGCCTGAGCAGGGATGTCGAGGACCAGTTGGGTGCGCTGGGCCCCCAAGGTGCCGAACAGCTCGACGTCGACGGCGATGTCCCCGAGGCTCGGGTTGGCCACCACGATCGCCGCCGAATCGTCGGCCGACAGGCGGCCGATCGGCAACTCCCAGGCGGTGGCGAGGCCGGTACCGGACCACCAAGCCTGGTCGGTACCCTGGGTGAACGCCATGGCCGGCACCGCCAGCCCCGAGTCGAGACGCACTGACACGATCAGCGACTGCCGCTGGCGAAGCTGCTCGGCAAAGTCGAGGTCTGCCCACGACCGCGAACTGATCGTCACCTTCGACATGCTCCCGAGGACCTCGGTGCCGATCTCGGAGAAGGCGGACACGCTCACCGTCGCGGCTTCCGGGAAAGGGTTGAACAGCCTGAGCCGCAACGCCTCGCCGGTCATGGTCGACCCGCCCACGAAGAACCACTCGTCGCCAGCCTGCCCGACGCAGGCGTCGCCGGCGAGGACCTCGCCCGACACCACCACGGCGGCCCCCGAAGGGCCTCCCGTGAACTCGACGAACCCGGGCGAGTCGCCTCGCTGGGCGATCTCCGAGAGGGTGATCACCGCACCGCCGGGTCCGTCGATGGGCGTCGACACGCGGTCGGGCGACTCCCCCGGGATGAGGACCGGAAGCGTGAGGTCAGCCACCGCCGCGGCTCCTGCCACCAGTGAGATCGCCGAGTCGCGGGTGGTCGTTGCCTGGGCCCACGGGCAATACCAGATGGTCGCATCGGTGGGGGACGAGACCCCGAGGCGCTCGATGACCACTCCCGACAGGGGTGGAGGAGGCACGGCAGGCGCTGGGATCAAGACGGACACGGCGCCCAGGGCCGCCACCGACACCGCCAGGAGCACGCGCCTCATCGGTCCCGCCTCCTGCCATTGGCGACGGCGCCCAGCAGCGCGAGGAGCCACACACCGGCGCCGATGGCCATGAACCGGCGCGGGGCGTACCCGCTGAAGCCGACCTCGGTGAGGCTCCCGGTGATCGAATTGCGCCAACCGTCCTGGCTCCACGCCCCGGGTCCCCAGCGGTAGTCGGCATTGCTGGCGACGATCACCTGACTCGCCGTCGGGGCGCCGTCGGGGCGCCGGTACGAGGTGCCGTCGCCGACCCATGTCGTTCCTTCGGCGGCGAACGCCGGGGCGCTGGGGACGTCGTTGAGCAACACGATCGGTCGGGAGAGCGAGGTCAGGCGGACCATGTCGAACTGGGCCTCGAACAACTGCGTGAGCGGGTAGCGCTCGGTGAACGCCACCCACCCGACGCCGAACTCGGCGAGCTCAGCGCCGACGCGGCGAATCCGCCCGTCGATGAGATCCTCGAGCAGGCGATGGAGCGCCTCGTCACCGAGACGCGGTTCGTTGAGATAGGCCTCGCGGCTCGTCGGATATGGCGGCGTGAACACCCGATAGGGAAGCCCTACGAGTTCGCGGGTGGTGCCTGGCAGATCCTCGCCGAAAATGAGCACCCGGTCGGGGGTACCGACCGACGGGACGGCGAACCCGAATACCCCGGTGAGTGTGTCGCGGGGCAAGCCCGCCCTGCCCGGTCCCGTGACGAGGAGCGTGGACAGCAGCAACCCGACGGCGGCGACGCTCCCGAGAACGGCGACGGCTCCGGAAACACCGGGCGGTCGGGCGCGGCGACGAACCATCTCGAAGCACGCTCCGGCGACGATGGCGATCCCGAGTCCTGCCAACAGAGTGCCGGCCATCTGCACCTCGCGCCCCGTCCCCACCGAACCAGTCCTGGCGATGAGAACACCGAGTCCAGCGAGTACCCCGCCCCAGGCCGCCAGGGCGACCACGGTGCGGTCCGATGACTGCAGCGCCCCGAGGATGGCCAACGCCGCCATGACGACGACCACGAGGCCGGGCGTCCAGAAGGCGGCAGGACCCTCGGTGAGGAGCGACCCGAAGTCCTCATAGAGCACCCACGGAAGCAGCAACGGGATGGCGAGGACGGTGGCGAGAGCGAGTCGGATGAGTCCTCCGATCCGTTCGCCGATGCCGGTGAGTGCCCAGATGGCACCGGCGATCAGCGGGATCACGAGCGCCAACGGCACGAACGCCGCCGCCACACCGACGGCTAGAGCGATGCTGGCCAGCCGCGACGCTCGAAGCAGCCGTCGCTCGGGCCATGGTCGCAGGGCGCCGCCCAGCGCCCAGGGCAGCGCCGCGGTGGCAGGGAGTGCCACCCAATGGCTATCCCCGACGACAGCGCCGATGGCTGGTCCGGCCATCAACACCAGGCCGGCGAAATACCCGGGGATCGAGCCCACGCCCCACACCCGCAGCATGCGAGCCGTGCCGAAGACACCGCCGAGCATCGAGCCCACCGTGATCACGGCGACGGCAAAGCCCCCGCGACCGAGGAGCAGCAGTTGGACGACGGCGGTCGCTCCGACGTGGGGACGCAGCACCTCCGGCGACCCGAGACCCGCAGGATTCCATCCACCGGCGTACGCCCCGAGCGTCGCCGTCGCCGAGGCAGCCGGCGGCAGGGAGAAACCGACCACGGGGAGATGGGCGGTCCAGACATCGCGGGTGGCGACCAGCGTGAGTATCACCACGAACATCCCGACGAAGAACGCCGGGTGCCGGATGCTCTGCTGCCCGCTGACTACCGCCTCCGAGAATCCCGACAGGACGCCATCGGGAAAGCGGCGGGCGATGCGTTCGAGGAGATCCTCGTAGAGGCTGCGCAGGCGTACCGAACCGCTGGTCTGATACCGGAACAATTCCTCGTCTCCGGCCTCGCGGCCCCGTCTCGCCTGCCATCGGGACCGCAGCGCCGAGGGGAGCCTGATGATGTTCCAGCCCCATGCGGCAACTACGCCGGGGAGGGGGAATCGCCCGGTGAACGGGCGAAGGACCGACTCGACGAGGCCGACCATGAGGGAGACCGGGAGCGCCCACGCCAGGGTGAGCGGACCATAGGCCTTGAGCATCGCCCTGATCTCACCGGCCCGCTCCCGCCACCGGGGCTCCGGGTCGGGTCCCTGGTACTCGACCACCGAGGAGGGCACCACGACGATGCGTCCACCGCGCAGCCGGGCACGCTGACAGAAGTCGATGGCGGCGGAGGTCGGTGCCATCTTGAGGTCGACGCCGCCCAAGCCTTTGAACAGATCCCGGCGCACCAGCATCGACGTCCCGCCAGCGGCGGCGACGTCCCGGATGACGTCGTACTGCTCCTGGTCGACCTCGTCGGCCTCGAGACCGCTGTACGGGGCGGCGAACACGTCGGTGGCATACCCCACCGAGATCAGCCGTTGCGGATCCTCGGCATCGACGACCTTGGAGCCGGCCACCGACGCATCCACCCGCTCCCCATCGTGAATGAGCGCCGCCAGGGCGGCCGGTCGGGGGCGGGAGCGCTCCCTGAGAAACCAGACGTAGGTGATGTCCTGCCCGATCGAGTCGTACACACCGCGCAGATTGGGTCGCCAGGTCGCACCCGACTCGCTGGCCACCTTGCGGGCGGCATCGTCACCACCGACGACGAAGACCCGTTTCGGCTGGTAGGTCTGTTCGGTGATGGCGGCGAGGCACGGCTCGAGGATCTCCGCATCGTCTGCGGTGACGACGGCGGCGACGGTCGGTGCGGTGGGCTCCTCGGGCGGCCCTGAAGGGTCGGTGGACATGGGTCGGGTCATTGTACGAGCGCGCGAACTCTGCGAGCCCTTACCTGGTGTACCTGTTATTTGGTACCGGTTGGCCACGAGGGCCGTGCCCGTTGACGACAATGGCGCCATGACCAGGGTCGTTCTTCTCGCTGGCGGTGTCGGTGGCGCTCGCGCCGCTCGCGGGTTCGCCGCGGTCCTCGGTCCCGAGGACTTCACGGTGGTGGGGAATATCGGTGACGACGACCGGATGTACGGCGTCCACGTCTCCCCCGACCTCGACACCATCGTCTACACGCTCGCCGGCCTCGAGGGTCCGGAGGGCTGGGGCCGCGCCGACGACACCTTTGCGGTGATGGCCGGCCTCGAGCAGATCAACGTCGACACCACCTTTCGTCTCGGTGACAACGACCTCGCCGTGTGCCTGGCGAGGACCCGCGCCTTGGACGAGGGCAAGCCCCTGTCGCTGATCTCGGATCGCATCGGCACCCTGCTCGGAGTGCACCACCAGGTGCTCCCCGCCACCGACGACCGGCTGCGGACGCGGATTCGCGCCACGACCGGCGACTGGATGTCGTTCCAGGAGTACTTCGTGCTGCGGGGTCAACAGGACGAAGTCGCCGAAGTCGTCTTCGACGGAGCCGACCACGCCCACCCGGCACCGTATGTGCTCGATGCGATCACCGGAGCCGACCTGGTGGTCATCGCCCCGTCGAATCCGATCCTGTCGATCTGGCCGATCCTCGCCGTGGGAGAGATCGCCGAGGCCGTAGGCGAGGCGCGCCGGGTCGTCGCGGTGAGTCCGCTGTTCGGCGGCAAGGCGCTCAAAGGCCCCGCCGACCGGGTAATGGCGTCGCTCGGACTCCAACCGGGGACCGCTGGCATCCTGGAGGCGTACCGCGGTCTGCTCACCGACCTGGTGGTCGACCTCGGCGACGCCGCAGACACCGGCATGTCCGAGGACGTTCGCATCCATGCCCTCGACACCCGCATCGCCGAACCGAAAGCCGCCGAAAGGTTCGCCACCGAGGTGCTGGCCCTATGACCCTGACCATCCACCCGCTGACCGGCATCCCCGAGGTCGAGCACGGTGACGATCTGGCGGCGCTGCTGCTCGAGGCGATCCATGACGCGGGCCTGGCGCTCGAGGCCGGGGATGTGCTCGTGGTCACCCACAAGGTCGTATCCAAGGCGGAGGGGGCGGTGGTC
>DATKBG010000009.1:0-7350 GCA_035514255.1 Acidimicrobiia bacterium | reverse complement strand
CGGGTCCGAAGAACCCGCGGTCGACGCCCTGATCGTCCGTGTTCGCCATGAGGCCGATTGTCGCCCGTTCCCGACGCTATCCCGAGGGAGTGAGATCAGCTGCCTCCTCGGGTGGGCACCACTGGTCTCACTAGGGTTCTCTGCATGGATTTCGGGGTTTTCGTACCGCAGGGTTGGAGGATGGATCTCGTCGGGGTGCCGGTCGATGAACAGTGGCCCGCGATCCTCGACATGGCATCTCGAACCGAGGCACTCGGCTACGACTCCTTGTGGGTGTACGACCACTTCCACACGGTCCCCGATCCGACCCAGGAGTCGACCTTCGAGGCCTGGACCCTCATGGCATCTCTCGCCGTGGCCACCGAACGGGTCCGGCTCGGACAGATGTGCACCTGCAACTCCTATCGCCCGCCGTCGTACCTGGCCAAGGTGGCCAGCACCGTCGACGTCATTTCGGGTGGCCGACTCGAGTTCGCCATCGGTGCTGGCTGGTACGAGGAGGAGTACCTGGCGTATGGGTATCCCTTCCCCAAGGGTTCCACCCGGATCCGACAGCTCGACGAGGCAGTGCGGATCGTCAAGGCCATGTGGTCTCAGGACGAGGCGACCTTCCAGGGCAAGCACTATCGCATCGACGGGGCCATCAACCACCCCCGGCCGCTCCAGCAGCCGCACCCTCCGATCTGGATCGCTGGTGGTGGCGAGGAGATGACGCTGCGCGTCGTGGCGGAGCACGCCGACTTCTCCAACTACGACGGCAACCTCGAGACCTTCCGCAGGAAGGGCAAGATCCTCGACCGCCACTGCGCCAAGATCGGCCGTGATCCGGCGGAGATCGGTCGCACCGCCCACATGATCCTGGTCGTGGCCAGTGATGAAGCGTCGTTGCAGGACAAGCTGAAGCGGGCGGCCGCCCAGGGCGGTCGACCTGTGGATGCGTATCTGAAGAGCCCCATCGTGGTGGCGGGGACCGCGGAGCAGGTGACCGAGCGCCTCGCCGAGTTCCAGGCGGAGGGCTGTGTGCATGTGATCGCCTACCTGCCCGATACCCTCTGGGGAGACGGTTTGGAGGTCTTCGCCGAAGAGGTAGTGCCGCAACTGCGCTGACCGGAGTCGACACGGTGTCGGGTAGGCTCCCGCCGATGCCCGCTATCGAGATCAGAGGTCTGGTCAAGCACTACGGCACTGTCGAGGCGGTTCGCGGCATCGATCTCACCGTTGAAACCGGCGAAGTGTTTGCTCTCCTCGGGCCCAACGGGGCCGGCAAGACCACCACCGTCGAGGTGCTCGAGGGATTCCTCACTCCGACCGACGGCGAGGTTCGTGTCCTCGGTGTGGATCCCGGGTCGGGCGGGAGCGAGTTCCGCGACCGCATCGGCATCGTCCTCCAGTCGTCCGGTGTCAACAAGGAACTCACGGTGCGCGAGATTCTTCGGTTCTTCGCCCCCATGTACACCAGGTCGCTCCCGGTCGACGACGTGATCGACCTCGTCGGATTGGGTGAGAAGGCCGACGCCAGGGTGAAGACGCTGTCGGGCGGTCAGCAGCGGCGGCTCGACCTTGCCCTGGGGATCATCGGCGACCCCGATCTGATCTTCCTGGACGAACCCACCACCGGCTTCGATCCGTCGGCACGCCGCCGCTCCTGGTCGCTGGTCGACGACCTCAAGGCGCTCGGTAAGACGATCCTGCTCACCACCCACTACATGGACGAGGCGCAGTACCTCGCCGACCGGGTGGCCGTGATCGCCGCCGGACAGATCGTCGCCGAGGGCACTCCCGAGACCCTCGGCGGGCGCGCCGACGCCGCCACCATCATCGAGTTCTCCGTCCCTCCCGGGGCGACCGGCCTGCCGGGTGCGTTCCAGCCGGGTCCCGACGGACGGGTGCGGGTCGAGGCCAACGATCCGGTGGCTGCACTCAACGAGATCACCGGCTGGGCCCTTTCGTCGGGTACTCCACTGCACGGGCTCGCGGTGACCCGGTCGTCACTCGAAGACATCTACCTGTCACTCACCGGAGAAGGCGATGGCTGACTCCCGCGCCAGCACCCCGGCGCTCATCTGGTCGCAGATCCGCTACGAGAACAGCCTGTTCTGGCGGACGCCCGTGGCTGCCTTCTTCACGATCCTCTTCCCCCTCATGTTCCTCTTCCTGTTCTCGCTGATTTTCGGCTCACAGGAGATCGACCTGGGACCCAGGGGCGTGTTCAGCGTTGCCCAGTTCTTCGCGCCGACGCTTGGAGCTTTTGCCGCCGCCTCTGCCACCTACACCAACCTCGGTATCGCCGGTGCGATCGCTCGCGACGAGGGAATCCTCAAGCGCTTCCTGGGGACACCGCTGCCGCGCTGGATCTACATCGCCGGCAAGGTCGGATCCGCCATCTGGATCGCCGCCGTCGCCATCACCCTGATGATGGCGGTCGGGCACTTCGTATTCGACGTGCCCGTGTTCGCGGCGAGGTTGCCTGCGGCCCTGATCACCTTCATCATCGGCACCCTCGCCTTCTCGGCGCTGGGCCTGCTGGTCGCCGCGCTCGCCCCTTCGGGAGAGAGCGCTCCGGCGATCACCAACGCGACGATCCTGCCGATGGCCTTCGTCTCCGAGGTCTTCATCGTCACCGCCGACGCCCCGGCGTGGCTGCAGCGGGTCGGCGACTTCCTGCCGCTCAAGCACTTCGCCCGGGCTTTTCAGGATGCCTTCAACCCTGCGGTGTCGGGTGCGGCGTTTAACTGGGGACGCTGGGGCATCCTTCTGGCCTGGGGAGTCGTGGGTGCTGGCCTTGCGCTCAAGTTCTTCAGTTGGGATCCCAAGGAGGGCCGGAAGGGAGCCAAGGGCCGCCGGGACAGGTCCTCGGAGACTAGTGCTCGGGCTGAGTGAGCTCGGCCCGATACCGGGCGAGTTCTCAGACGGGGCGCGGTAGCGCTGCTGAATCCTCGGTCGCGGCCTCGCGCCTGATCATCGCCCACGACACGAGGCCGCCGGCGATCAGCAGGGCACCGCCGATCCACATGGCCTTTTCGAATCCGACGGCGAAAGCGGGGTCAG
This sequence comes from Acidimicrobiia bacterium, assembly GCA_035514255.1. Taxonomy (GTDB): domain Bacteria; phylum Actinomycetota; class Acidimicrobiia; order Spongiisociales; family UBA11373; genus DATKBG01. The sequence continues at coordinate 4,302 of DATKBG010000009.1, read as the reverse complement.
TCGGGGCTTCGATCCCGGCGATCCCGGCCGCGAAGGGGAGCAGCACGGGCGCCAGCAGGCCGGCGATGCGTGCCACCGCGTTGTTGACACCTGACGCCGTGCCGGCCCGGTCCTCGTCGAGGGCGGAGAGGGCGGCTGCGGTGAGCGGGGCCACCGTGATGCCCAGGCCGATCCCGAACACGACCAGGCCCGGGAGCGCAGATGTCAGGTAAGGCCCGGGCTCGGTGATCCAGGTGAGCATGAAAGTCCCGACGCCGGCCACGATCGGGCCCACCGTCATCGGGATTCGCGGTCCAATGGCTGTGGCGAGCTTCCCCATGTACGGCGACATGAAGAACAAGAGCACCGTGATTGGCGCCAGCGCCGCACCGGCTTGGAGTGACGAGTACCCGTGGGCGCCGAGGAACTGGAGCACGGTCAAGAACGACACGCCGCTGAGGGCGAAGTAGATCAGCAGGGTGGCGAGGTTGGCCCCGCTGAACTGTCGTATGCGGAACAGGTCGAGGGGCAGCATCGGATGGCTGGTCCTGGCTTCCACCACGAAGAAGGCGACGAGGGCGGCGAGCCCGACCGTGAGACTCCCGACCGCAAGCGGCGAAGACCACCCGATGCGGCTGCCCTCTATGAGGACGTAGACGATGCCGGCGAGCGCCACGGCGATGAGTACGGCGCCGGCGATGTCGAGGCGGCCCCTCGTCTCGACCCGCGGTTCGGGCACATGGCGTCGTGTCGCCCACACGGTGAACGCGATGATCGGAGGGTTGATCAAGAACACCAGTCGCCATGAGAAGAGGTCGGTGAGGAGGCCACCCAGGAATGGGCCGATGATGATCGCCAGGCCCGAGACGCCCGACCAGATCCCGATGGCCTGGCCGCGGTCCTCCTTGACGAAGGTGCTCTGGATGATGGCGAGGCTGGATGGGACCAGGAGGGCTGCCCCGATGCCCTGGATCGCACGGAAGACGACCAGCAGCTGCACTGATGGGGCGGCGCCACAGGCGAGCGAGGCCACGCCGAAGACGACCAGCCCGGCGAGGAACACGGTCCTCCGCCCCAGGTGATCACCTAGGGAGCCTCCCAGCAGGAGAAAGGCCCCGAGGGTCAGCGCGTAGGAGGCGACGACCCACTGCTGCCACGAGAACGACGCCCCGAAGTCGTCGCGGATCGCCTCCAGGGACACGTTGACCACGAAGCCGTCGAGGAAGGCGATCCCGCTGGCGAGGATGGTGACCACCAGCACCCATCGAGCGGCGGGCGTGCCGAGACGCAGCTGGGCGGGCGAGGACATGAGGTGGGAGGGTACAGCCAGACGGGCGGCGGCCGCCCGGTAGTTGGTATTTGGTATTTGGTATTTGGTACTTGGTACTTGGTACAGAGCAGACAGCTCACAGCTCACAGCCAGAAGCGAATAGTGAATTGCGCTTATCTCAACGGTTCGATCAACTCCGGCACATTGTTCTTGACGCTGTTGACCAGGCTGGAGACGGGATGGTGAGTGAGGGTGCCGTCGGGTGCTGGCCCCAATAGCGCTCGCAGACCCTCCGTGTCGGCGTTGTCCGGGTCGAGCCACCGGTCCCAGACATCGGCCGGGAGTACGGCGGGCATCCGGTCGTGGATGGGCGCCACAGCCTCGTTCGGGGTGGTGGTGATGATGGTGCAGGTGGTCAGGCGCTCACCGTGTGGATCCTTCCACGACGCCCACAGGCCAGCGAGGGCGAGCGGGGATCCGTCGGTGGCGTACACGAAGTGCGCCAGCTTGCCGCCCTGGTTCATAGGCTTCCACTCGTAGAAGCCGTCGGCCGGGATCAGGCACCGTCTCCGTTGGAACGAGTCCTTGAAGACGGGACTCGTCGCCGCCGTCTCGGCGCGGGCGTTGATGTGTCGGGAACCCACCTTGGGGCTGTCAGCGAACCACGGCACCAGACCCCACCGGAAGCTGCCCAGCGATCGCCGACCCTCGTGAGAGGCCACCGCGTACACGCGATCCGTCGGCGCCACGTTCCACGACCGCTCCTGCGCATCGGCGAGGACCTCGGCAGCACCGAAGTGGAGCGCGTATTCCTCCGCCGTATGAGCCTGAACGAAGCGACCGCACATTTCAGGGGTACCGCTCGGAGTCGTGGTCCATGCCGCCATTGTGCTCGGTCACAGCTCACAGCTCACAGCTCACAGCCAGAGAAGAGAAGTCTGGCTGTTGGCTGTTGGCTGTTGGCTGTTAGCTGTCAGCTGCGGGACTGGCCGCAGGCCAGTCCCGCTGGTACGGAACGGAATGCTCCCAGTCGGCGAGGAGGGTGCGCAGGGCGGAGACGAAGGACAGCGGCTGGTCGAGGATGAGGTGGTGGTGGGCCTCGGGGATGGTCACTACGGGCGAGACCCTTCCCATCAGCTCGTACATGTACCGGGCCGTGTCCTCGGGGACCACCACGCTGTGTTCCCCGCGGAGCACCGCCACCCGGCACGAGACCGAGGCGAGTTGGGCGTTCATCGGCACCATCGTGTGGGTGAACAGGTTGGGGTCGAACTTCCACGTCCACCCGTCCGGTGTCTCGCGGAGCGAGTGGCGGGCGACGTGGTCGAGGATCCACGGCTCGGGGTCGGGTTGCGGCGGGATGAGGTGAAAGTGATCGAGGGCGGTCTCGAGGTCGGGATACACGCCCGGAGCGCGAAAGGCGCGCCCGCCACGGCCCTCCTCGGTCTCAGGGTCGGAGCGCCGCACCGGGGAGTCGACGATCACCGCACCGGCGAGCGCGTCCCCGTAGGTCGCCGCCGTCTGAATCGTGACCAGTCCACCGAGGGAGTGGCCCACGACCACCGGTGGGCCCGGAAAGCCGGCTTCGGCGGCGACCGCCATGATCTCGGCGGCCCACAGGTCGTGGGAGTAGCGCTCCCGGCGGTCGCTGTCGCCGTGGCCAGAGAGGTCCAGCGCGGCGACGTGGTAGTGATGGGTGAACAGGGGAGCCAGGTGCGACCACCAGTGAGCGTGGGCGGCGCCACCGTGGACGAACACCAGACCGGGATCACCCTGGTCGCCCCACTCGAGGAAGTGCACCGCGGCATCGTCGACGGTTACGCGACGCCCCGGTGCTGCGCCGGCGAGAGCATCCCGAAACCACCGCGGCGCCCCCGCCGCCGTGTCCGTCACGGGACCTGCTCCCAGGCGCGGGTGAAGGCATCGATGAGGGTCCGTTCGGGATAGGGCCCGCCTGCCGCAGCCGCCTGCTCGGGCGTCATGCCTGCTGCATGGCGGTCGGTGGCGATCTGCGCCACCTCGGCTAATTCCTCGGCCTGGGCGAGCACGAAGGCGGCATCGACCGGTGCGCCATGGCCCGGGACCACGACCCCGCCTGCGTTCGATGCGAGCATCCGATCGACGGTCGGCCACTGGAACGGGTAGGAATCGCCGAAGCCGGGCGGCGCGCTCTCCTCGACGAGGTCGCCGGCGAACACCACGTCGGCATCGGGCACGATCACCACCGTGTCGTTGTCGGTATGCGCCGGCCCGAAGTGGCGCAGCTGCACCGTTCGTCCGCCGAATGCGATGGTGATCTCATCGGTGAAGGTGTGGTGAGGGGGCACGATTGTGACCTCGTCCAGGTCGGCTGCGTGGTCGGGTGCCATCCGCTTCACCTCCTCACGCATCCGCTCGGCGTTTTCGGTGAGCGTCGGGCCGCACCGGGCATGGCCCCAGATGGCGGCGTCGGGGAATTCGCCGTTGCCGAAAGTGTGGTCCCAGTGGTGGTGGGTGTTGACTACCCAGCGGACCGGGAGGCGGGACACCTCTTGGATGTCCTCCTTCAGTTGTCTTGCCTGGGTGCGGGTTGCCCGGGTGTCGACGAGCAGCAACCCGTCGGGACAAACAACGAGCCCGATGTTCAGGTCGAGAGATGCGTACCGCTTCGAGAACACTCCCTCAGCATGTTCGGTCCAGGAAGACACAAAGAGAGACTAGGGAGCTGGTTGCGGGTTGCTCGCAAGAGCCAACTCACAGCTCACAGCCAGAACGAGAGGGTCGGCTGGTAGCCGGTAGCTGGTAGCAGCGGAGCTGACCGCAGGTCAGCTCCGCCTTACCAATCCCTGTCGGCGATGGCGATGAGGCGGCCGTCGAGGGTGCCGACGACGATGGTGCCGTTGGGGGCGACGGCCGGGGATGCCTGGATGGCCGAGGCGCCTTCGGGGAGCGAGTTGCAGTAGTCCCCAAGGAACTCCTCCGGGAATCGTCCGCCGGCGTTGCTGTTGCCCAGGTAGATCTCCCATTGGACCACCTGGTTGGCGATGGAGATCGCGTAGAGACCACCGTCCTGC
>DATKBG010000008.1:0-3498 GCA_035514255.1 Acidimicrobiia bacterium | reverse complement strand
ACGCGCCGCCAGCACCACCAGGGTGAAACGCTCGCCGGTACGGGCGAGGACGGTCTCGATAGGAGGCTCGATCATTTAGGACAATCCGTGGGTTGGGGTAGAAGGTGAGTATATGCGGCCGTACCAAGTACCAAGTACCCGCTCGCTACTTGCCCCTCGTCCCTCTCGTCACCTGACATACTGCAACCCCATGCCAGCCGATGCTTCCCAGCCAACCGTCGTGTCCATCGCTGGCCATGTGGGCAGTGGGAAGAGCGCCACCGCCCGGATCGTCGCCGAGACCCTTGGATGGAGCCACCTCTCCACCGGCGAGATGTTCCGACAGATCGCCCGTCGGCTCGACATGACCGTCCTGGAGTTGAATCGCCACGCCGAGACCGACGGCTCGATCGACGAGGAGATCGACGGCTACCTGCGCGGCCTCGCCGGCGTGGCCCACGACGTGGTCATCGACTCGCGCATGGCCTGGCACTTCGTTCCCGAGTCGCTCAAGGTGTTTCTGCTGGTGGATCCCATCGAGGGGGCCCGGCGGGTGCTGCGGGCAGGCCGGGCCGACGAGACGTATGCCTCCCTGGAGGACGCCGCCGCGGCGAATATCGCCCGCATGGCCGCCGAGGCCGAGCGGTACCACGAGCTGTATGGGGTCCGGCGTGACGACTGGCGCAACTATGACCTGGTCATCGACACCACCGACATCGCCAAGGAGGCCGTGGCCACCCGCATCGTCGGTGCCATTATCGGACCACCCTCCGAGCGGTCCGGGGTCTGGCTCGCCACTCGCCGCCTCCGCCGCAACGGGGCGATCAAGGCCGGCGACACCGTCGAGGTCGACATCCGCGACGGGGTGGGCTCGGTGCGCAGCGGCTGGGACCTCGTGGATCAGGCGCGGTCCGCAGCCGAACCGCTCATCCGCTGCCGCCTCGTCGGATACGAGGGATCACCCGTCGACTGAGCATGCCTCGGCGACCAGGCGGCGCCGCTGATCGAGGTCGAGCGCCCCGATCCTCTCGAATTCGGAGATCCCGAGGCGCGCCAGCAGCCGAACCGTCTTGATCTTGCCCAGCGCCGGCACCGCGGTGAGCACGCTCTTCACCTTGAGGGCGGCGATCAGATCGTCGTCCGTGTCGAGCAGCACCTCGGCGAGCGTCACCTCTCCAGCCTGGAGAGACCGTCGGATCTGGGTGCGACAGGCCCGCATCGCGACGACGCGGGCAAGCACCGATGCGCGAACGTCGTCGAAGGAGTCCTCAGGCACCCTGCGACTCTACGGGGGTGATGCCGCCGACCAGGCCCGATGGGACGACGATCAGGTCGGCGCCGCGCTGTCGGGCCTCGTCGATCCCGGTGAGCGACGAGATCCCAACGGCCACCCGTCCCAGTTCGGGCGCCGCCTGCGCCACCACGCCGAGGTCGGCGAGAGTGGCCAACACCCCCGACGCGCCCGCGGCCGACGCCCGTTTGGCGAGCCGGGACACCACCGCGCCGCGGGAACCGCCAAGCCCCAGGGATGCCGCCCGCGCATCGTCGATTCCGGAATCGAGCGATGCCGCCACGACGGTCGCCCCCGATGCTGCCGCCGCCACGACTGCTGCCTCCATCGCGCCCTCTTCCACGAGGGCGTGAACGGCGATCCGCCGTGCTCCGTACTCGGCGAGCCGCCCTGCGGCGCGTCCCACGATTTCGGGGGTGCCGTGGATGGCGAAGAGCGTCGTCACCTCCCCGATCCTCGCCAGCGCCCCCACCACCCCGGGGCCCGGACCGAGGAGGAGGTCGGCGCCGACCGCAAAACCATCCACCGCTCCGCTGATCTGGTCCGCCTCGCGCACTGCCTCTCCGGCGATCCGTGCCGTCAGCAGAGCAACGAGGCCTCGGTCACCCACGGGATCACTCCCGATCGCGTTCGGTGGCGAGCTTGGACAGGACGCCGTTGACGAAGGCGCCGCTGCGAGCGGTCGAATACGTCTTGGCCAGGCGCACCGCCTCGGCGATCACGACCGGCACCGGGACCTCGGGGCGACTGCGCAACTCCCAGAGGGCGATGCGCAGGACGTTGCGATCGACCGGCGGCATTCGTTCCACCCGCCACCCGGTCGACGCATCCCCGATCGCGCCGTCGAGCGACTCACGAGACCCCCAGACACCGCTCACGATCGCCGTAGAGCGCTTCGACAGCCCTTCCAGGGTCGGTATTCCCTCCCGGCGTTGGTCGGCCTCGTAGAGGGCGTGGAGCGCCGCCTCCCGGTGGTCCTGGGGGGTCATGACACCCGGGTCATGTATTCGCCACTTCGGGTGTCCACCTTGATGCGATCACCCTGCTCGACGAACAGTGGCACGTTGACCACCAGGCCGGTCTCGACGGTGGCCGGCTTGGTCCCGGCCGACGACCGATCCCCCTTGACACCCGGATCGGCGTGGGTCACTTCCAGTTCGACCGAGGCGGGGAGATCCAGACCGATGGCCCTCCCGTCGTACATGGCGATGCTGGCGCCGTCACCCTCCTTGAGGAAGGACGCCGACGACCCGACCTCTTCGTCCCGCAGGACCACCTGGGCATAGGTCTCGCCGTCCATGAAGTGAAACCCCGTGTCGTCGCGGTAGAGGAACTGATGGGGACGACGGTCCACGATCGCCTGGTTGACCGGCTCGTCCGCCCTGAAGGTGCGATCGACCACCGCACCCGACTGGAGGTTCTTCAGCTTCGTGCGCACGAATGCCTTGCCCTTGCCGGGCTTGACGTGCTGGTACTCGACGATCTGGAACAGGCCGTCGTCGAGGTCCAGTGTCATGCCGGGCCGGACGTCGTTGGTGGAGATCATGAGCAGTCGCCGGCTACCGGCTGCCGGCTACCAGCAAGAAGGCGAACCGCGGTCATGGGGTGAGTCCCTTGGGTGAGGAGGTGAGGACCCGGTTGCCGGTATCGGTCACCAGGACCATGTCTTCTATGCGCACACCGCCGATGCCGGGCAGGTAGACGCCGGGCTCCACCGTGACCACATCGCCCGGTCCGAGGAGATCGTCGTTGCCGCGCCGGACCCAGGGGGATTCGTGGATCTCGAGTCCGACCCCATGCCCCGTGCTGTGGAGGAAGTGCTCCTCGTAGCCGTACCCGCGCAAGACCGCCCGACACGCCTCGTCGACGTCGTTACACGACACGCCCGGGCCGACGGCGGCAATGCCCGCCTCTTGGGACTCGAGCACCGCGGTGTGAACCTTGATCATCTCGTCCGTGGGTTCGCCGCTCAACCAAACGGTCCGGCTCATGTCGCTGTGGTAACCATCGACGACGCATCCGTAGTCGAGCAGGAGGAGCGCATCGCCTACGGGGTTCCGTCCGGAGCGGTAGTGCGGGATCGAAGCGCCGGCTCCGGCTGCGACAATCGGCTCCCATCCGGCGGCATCGCCGCCCATCGACCGCATCACATCGATCAGACGCCAACCCAACTCGGCCTCGCCCACTGTGGGCTCGGCGAGCTCGGGAAGCTGGGCGAAGGCGGCATC
>DATKBG010000007.1:0-4064 GCA_035514255.1 Acidimicrobiia bacterium | reverse complement strand
GCTGCGCCCGATCGATTCGTGACAGCGTCGCGTCGATCGAGCATCCCGTGGACCTCGAGCAGGTGCAACGCAAAGTCGTTTCGACGGTGAATCGGATTACGAAAGCGGAATCGGGCGGACGCGCCGTGGTCATTCCAGTAGTGCTTGGGATCTGAAGATTTGGCTACCGGCTACGGGCTACCGGCTGCCGGCTGACAGTCAACGGCTCACAGCCAGAAGGTTCTTGCTGGTAGCTGGTAGCCGGTAGCCCGTTTTCGGGCCGGAGGCCCGAAATGGTCGTTTACCTACACGCGTGTAGGTTCTATGCTCGATAGGACATGGCCAATCGGAAGCCTGCCCGCCGGGGCACCGGGCGGAAACGGGCTACCGGGCAGACCACCAAGAAAAAGACTGCGGCACGCACCCCACGACGGCCCTCGCGCCTGGCGGCCACGTGGAAGTGGGTCCGCACCCTGTTCAGTCGGCTCACCGACGATCTCTGGGGTGTCATCCTCGGGATCGGTGGGCTGCTGCTCATCCTCGCCCACATCGGACTCGCCGGGCCGGTCGGCTCGAGCGCGGCATCGGGAACCCGGTTCCTGTTCGGCCAATGGACGCATGCCGTAGGCCCGTCGCTGATCACCCTCGGCGCCATGCTGGTCATGGTGGCCGAGCGTCCTCGCTTCAAGCGCCAGGCAACCGGCCTCATCGTCACCTTCGTAACCACCCTCGGGATGTTCCATCTGATGACCGGCGCGCTGCCCCTCTCCGGGCCGATGGACGCGGTGGTCGCCCGCGGCGGGGCGGTCGGTTCGCTGATCGCCTTCCCCCTGGGGCGCTTCCTCGGTTTCTGGGGGGCGCTGGTGGTGCTGTTCTCGTTCCTCGCCTTCGGGGTCACCCTGGTCGTCGGGGCGACCATGCGCGACGCTGCCCGAGAGGCTGCCGTACGGGTCACGGCCCTGTGGCGGCGGGTGCGTCGTCGTCGCCCGGCACCCGTGGTCCAGGTGCGGCACAGTGCCCCGCCCCGACTCCGTGCCACTCCGGAGGCACCCACAGGCGACGCTCCGACACCGACGGCACGGCCCGAGCCCAGCCGACCCGGTCCCCATCAGCGGCCGGCCCCGGCCCCGCGTCGGGCACCTGGCGGCGCCTATGAGCTCCCGCCGCTCGATCTGCTGTCTCTCGGGGGTGGCGCCGGCCAGAGCAAGAGGGCTCTCGACGAGACCGCCGCCGAACTCGAAGAGACGCTGCTCCAGCACGGCGTCGACGCCCAGCTCACCCGGATCGTGCCCGGGCCCACCGTCACCCGCTACGAGATCGAACTCGCCCCAGGCGTGAAGGTGTCGCGGATCACCAGCCTGTCCCACGACATCGCCTACGCCCTCGCCACCCCGGACGTTCGCATCATCGCCCCGATCCCCGGCAAGAGCGCCATCGGCGTCGAAGTCCCCAACGTGCGCCGCCAGCTGGTGACGCTCGGCGACATCCTGCGGAGCCCCGAGGCGGCCGCGGCGTTACACCCGCTCGAAGTCGCCCTCGGTATGGACATTTCCGGCGCTCCCCAGCTGATCAACCTGTCGGAGCTGCCCCATGTGCTCATCGCCGGGGCCACCGGTGCCGGAAAGTCCTCGTGCATCAACGCCATCGTCACCTCGATCCTGGCGAGGACCACGCCGGAAGAGGTGCGGCTGATCCTGGTGGATCCGAAGCGGGTGGAGCTCGGCCAGTACAACGAGGTGCCGCATCTGATGACCCAGGTGATCACCAATCCCAAGAAGGCCGTGGACGCCCTGCAGTGGGCGGTGCGCGAGATGGACCGGCGCTATGACCTGCTCGCCGCGGCCGGCGTGCGTGACATCCTCGGCTACCACGACCGCTGGGATGCCGACGGTCTCGATCCGGAGGACTTCGATCGGTTCCCGTACATCGTGGTCGTGGTCGACGAGCTCAACGACCTCATGATGGTGGCGGGCAGGGCCGTGGAGGAGGCGGTGGTTCGGATCGCCCAGATGGCTCGGGCCGTCGGCATCCACCTGGTGATCGCCACCCAGCGCCCGTCGGTGGACGTGATCACCGGAGTCATCAAGGCCAACGTGCCGTCGCGGTTCGCCTTCTCGGTGGCGTCGCAGGCCGACAGCCGGGTGATTCTCGATCACTCCGGCGCCGAGAAGCTCATCGGACTCGGCGACATGATCGTGGTCACCTCGCGTGACCCGCATCCCCGGCGTATCCAGGGAGCCTGGGTGTCGGAAGAAGAGGTGCACGCCATCGTCGACTGGGCACGAAGTCAGCGTGAGGCAGAGTACGAGCCCGAGGTGTTCGAGTCGACCGCCGCCGGTGTCGGGGGTGACGGCGGTGAGTTCGAGGGTGAGGACGGCGAGATCATGCGGCAGGCCATCGAGCTGATCGTGCTCTCCCAACTGGGCTCGACGTCGATGCTGCAGCGCAAGCTGCGGATCGGATTCGCCCGCGCCGGGCGCGTTATGGACACTCTGGAACGGATGGGCGTCGTCGGTCCGAGCGAGGGCTCCAAGGCCCGCGTCGTGCTGGTCACACCGGAGGAGCTCGACGAGGTCCTCGCCGGCAACTGGGTGTGCGCGTAGGGGAGTCGCCCGTCGCCCGACGCCCGACGCCCGACGCCCGACGCCCGACATCCGGAGACGACGGGGGTCGGGCGACCGGAGACGGGTGACCCATCATGGGTGACCGGAGACGGGCGACGGGCTAGGTACCCTTTCCTCCGCTCATGGACGCCATCCGATATCTCGCCGGGGACGGCTCGCTGCTCGCCGAACCGCCTGTCGGCAGCGACCGGGCCCGCGACCTGTTCACCGCGATGCTCGTGGCTCGTACCTACGACCGGAAGGCATCGGCGCTCCAGCTTCAGGGGCGGCTCGCCACCTATGCTCAGTTCGAGGGTCAGGAGGCCGCCCAGATCGGCAGTGCGGCGGCTTTGCGGGCCGACGACTGGATGGTGGGCACCTACCGGGACGCTGCCGCCATGTGGCATCAGGGCTACGGGTGGGAGCAGCTGTTGCTCGGCCGCATGGGCGATGAGCGCGGCGGCTCGCCGCCGGAGGGGGTCAACGTGCTGCCACCGTCGATCACCGTCGGCGCCCACATGATCCACGCTGTCGGTCTGTCGTGGGCGGAGCGCCTCATGGGGAGCGACCGCGTCGCCCTCACCTACTTCGGGGACGGCGCCACCTCCGAAGGTGACTTCCACGAGGCGATGAACTTCGCCGCCGTGTTCTCGACACCGACGGTGTTCCTGTGTCAGAACAACGGGTGGGCGATCTCGATGAGCCGAGCCGACCAGACGCGGTCGGAGACGATCGCGGTCAAGGCGGTCGCCTACGGAATGCCGGGGGTGCTGGTGGACGGCAACGACGCCCTGGCCATGCTGGCGGTCACCACCGAGGCGGTCGAGCGGGCGCGTTCCGGCGGTGGGCCGACCCTCATCGAGGCACTCACCTACCGGATGGGTCCCCACACCACCGCCGACGATGCCGGCCGGTATCGCGGCGACGACGAGGTAGAGGCATGGCGGACCCGCGATCCGATCGACCGCCTGCGGGCCTACCTCCAGCAAAGCGACGAGTGGTCGGAAGCTTGGGAGAGCGATCTGGAGGTCGCCGCCTCAGCCGAGATCGAAGCCGCTGTCGCCGCTGCCGAGGATCTCGCCGCCTTCGATCCCGATGGTCATCTCGGTCGGGCCTTCGCCGAGCCGACCGGACCCCTCGTCGATCAACGGCGCTTCATCCCCGGGGACGATCATGCCTGAGATGACCATGGCCCAGGCGCTCACCGACGCCCTCGACCTGGCCCTCGCCGACGAACGGGTGGTGTTGATCGGTGAGGACATCGGGACCACCGGAGGCGTTTTTCGGGTCACCGATGGACTCGCCGCCAGGCACGGATCAGAGCGGGTGATCGACACACCGGTGGCCGAGTCGGGGATCGTCGGTGCGGCCTTCGGGATGGCGGTGGCCGGGCTCAGGCCGGTCGCCGAGATCCAGTTCCTCGGCTTCGCTTATCCCGCCTTCGACCAGATCGTCAGCCATGTCGGGAGGATCCGCAACCGT
>DATKBG010000006.1:0-3658 GCA_035514255.1 Acidimicrobiia bacterium | reverse complement strand
CGGCGAACGGGATCGCTGCCCACAGGGCGAGAGCGGTGACCGCGGCGGCAACGGCCAATGACACCCACCATGGGGCCTGGAGCCACAGGAGGCACCCGGCGATCCCGACGCCGAGGGCGGCGCCAAACGTGCCGGCACCTGCGTCCGAACCCCAGAGGCGACGAGGGATCAGTCCCATGCCCAGGGAAGAGGCGATGAGGCGACGCATCCGGTCTCCAGTAGCGAGTAGCGAGTAGCGAGTAGCGAGTATCGCGCATCCGACCCTCGCGAGTCCTTTCCTCCCCTCGTCCGTCCCTCGCCCCTCGCCCCTCGGGATTCCGTTAGCCTCGCCGCCGATGCGTCCTGAAGACCTGACCCGATTGTCCACCCTGTCGGACGCAGTCCTGAACCCGGATGGCGTGCGCATCGCCTTCGCCGTGTCCCGGATGAACTTCGAGGACGACCGTTACGACCGCCAGATCTGGTTGTGGGATGGGGCCGAGTGTCGGCCGTTTACGCATGGTCCCGCCGACACCCGGCCGCGGTGGTCTCCGGACGGCTCTCACCTCGCCTTCCTCCGCGCCAGCGGCGAGCCGGGCAAGCCCGCTCAGGTCGCCGTGATGCCGGCGAGTGGGGGGGAGGCCCGGACGCTCACCGACTTCGGCCTGGGTGCCGAGGAGGCGGAGTGGTCGCCCGATGGATCGTCGCTGGCCGTCATAGGGGTCTCGTGGATCGAGGAACTCGCCGATCTCGATGACGACGAACGCAAGCGCCGCTCGCGGCGCATCCAACGGCCCGGCTATCGCTTCGACACGCTGGGATGGCTCCACGATCGCCACAAGCGGGTGTACCTGGTCGATGTCGGGTCCGGCGATGTGGCGGCGCTCACCGACGGCGATCGTGATACGTCGGTGGTGTGGCGTCCCGACGGCGGAGCCGTCGGTTTCATGAGTCCGCGTCATGAGACGCGAATCCTGGATGCCGGGTCGCAGCCGTGGGAGGTGCCGATAGGCGGCGGCACTGCGGTCGCGCTTGCCGAACTCGGACACTGGAACCTGCTCGCCTATCGCCCCGACGGCGTGCCCCATGTCATCGGACTGCCGGGACTGTGGGACTACCCGGCGATGACCGGGCTGTTCCGTCTCGATACCGACGGGCCGGTCCGTCTCGCCGCCGACCTGGATCGGGCCGTGGAGGCGCCCACGGTCACCTCGACCCCGCGCGGGCCGCAGTGGCTCGCCGACGGTACGGCGCGCTGCGTGATCGAGGACCGGGGCACCAACCGGGTCGTCGACATCCATCCCGACGGCACCTGGAGCGATGTGCTGGGCGGGCAGCGGGTGATCTCGTCGATGACGACCCGGCCAGATGGCTCGGCGATGGCGCTCGTTTCGACGAGCGTGACCGACCCCGGCGAGCTGACTTGGTGGGAGTCCGGTGAGGAAGTGACGCTGAGTGCAATCAACGCCGACTTCCGGGACGACGTGGCCCTCGTCGAGCCCGAGCACTTCGTCGTCGAGCACGATGGTGTCGAGATCGACGCATGGGCCTTCTTCCCACCGGGCGATGACCGTGTGCCGCTGTTGCTGAACATCCACGGAGGGCCCGCCACCGAGTACGGCTGGCGGTTCTTCGATGAATTCCAGGTGTACGCAGCCGCCGGTTTCGGTGTGGTGGCGTGCAACCCGCGCGGATCGAGCGGTCGCGGCGACGACTTCGTCCGGGTGCCGGTCGGACGGTGGATGGAGGAGCGGCCCCCGGATCTGGAGGATCTGCTGGCTGTCGCCGACGCTGCCGTCGAGCGCTTCGATCGCCTCGACCCGGACCGACAGGGGATCATGGGCGGCTCCTACGGCGGCTTCATGACCGGGATGATCCTCGCCGTCGACAACCGATGGAAGAGCGCCGTACCCGAGCGCGGGGTGTACTCGTTCTCCTCATTCGCCGGCACCTCCGACATCGGGTACTGGTTTCCCCGCATGTACGTCGGTGAGCCCGACCCGGACCGCGCCGACCTCTGGCTGGCCAGTCCGCTTGCCCGGGCCCACCGGGTCACGACACCCTGCCTGTTGATCCACTCTGAAGCGGACTTTCGCTGTCCGATCGAGCAGGCCGAGCAGTACTTCTCGGCGCTGTATGCCAACGGTGTCGAGGTCGAGATGCTGCGGGTCCCGGAGAGCAGTCATGAACTTTCGCGATCGGGCAAGCCCCGGTATCGGAAGGAGCGGTTCGAGGCCATCCTGGACTGGCACGCGGGTCACCTAGGGTTGTCACTATGAGTACCGGTATGCAGCCCACCAAGTTCGTCTGGTCCGACGGGTCCCTGATCCCGTGGGAGGAGGCGACGGTCCACGTCCTCTCCCATGGCCTCCACTACGGCACGGGAGTCTTCGAGGGCATCCGGTGTTACGCCACCGGCGACGGCCCGGCCGTGTTCCGTCTCGGGGATCACATGGATCGCATGGTTCGGTCGGCCAAGGCGTTCCGGCTCCCGCTGGAGTGGTCGGCCGAGGAGTTGACCGCCGCCGCCAAGGAGTTGGTGAGGCAGAACGAACTGGAGGCCTGCTACCTACGGCCCATCGCGTTCCTCGGCACCGGATCCATCGGGCTCAACCCGCGCGGGGCCAAGGTGCGCACCATGATCGCCTCATGGGTGTGGGGTGCCTATCTGGGTGACGAGGGGCTCGAGCGCGGGGTGCGGGTGCGGGTGTCGTCGTGGCGCCGCGTCTCGCAGGACTCGCTCATCCCCAACGCCAAGGGCACCGGTCAGTACGTCACCAGCGTGCTGGCCAAGCAGGAGGCGATCCTCGCCGGCTACGACGAGGCGCTCATGCTCAACGCCCTCGGCTACGTGGTCGAGGGCTCGGGGGAGAACCTGTTCATCGTTCGAGATGGTTCGGTGTGGACGCCGCCGATCAGCGCCGGGGCGCTCGACGGGATCACCCGCGATTCGGTGATCACCCTGCTGCGCGACGCCGGCGTCGACGTCCAGGAACGACTGGTGAGTCGCGCCGACCTCTATTACGCCGATGAGGCCTTCTTCACCGGCACCGCCGCCGAAGTGACCCCCATTCGCGAGATCGACGACCGTTCGGTCGGCACCGGTGAGCCCGGTCCCATCACCAGGCAAGCGCAGGCGCTGTTTACCGAAGCAGTCACCGGGAAGCTGAGCGACTATCGCGATTGGCTCGATTTCATCTGAGAGGAACTCACAGCTCACAGCCAGACACGTACTTGGTACTTGGTATTTGGTATCAGAGCAGATAGCTCACAGCCAACAGCTCACAGCCAGAGCGGTCTGGCTGTCGGCTGTGAGCTGTGAGCTGCGGCTCGGCCCCATCCTCGCTTCCTGACTCTCGACCTTTCCCCCTCGTTCTATCCTGGCTTAATGGGCCAACAGCCGAATGTTCAGCTTGAAATCGAGGATCTGCCGCGTCGGAAGGTTCGGCCGCCGCATTCAGACCGCTGGTTTCCGAACCGGCCTGGCGACATGACGAGCCCGTCGGAGGTGCCGTGGGGTGGTGCCTTCGGAACGACCGGTCCCGACGCCGGATATGCCAAGCGCCTGGTGGCGTCGCGGAAGTTCGAGGCACTCGCTGGCGAGACCGTCGCCGATGTGCGCCGCGCCGTGATGGTGCTGGCGGCGGCTCGGGCGGCGTGGCTCGGCCGGGCGCCGATG
>DATKBG010000005.1:0-8413 GCA_035514255.1 Acidimicrobiia bacterium | reverse complement strand
CGCGATCCTCTGGCTCGTTCTCGTTGGCGAGAGACCCTGAGGAGGCGCTGCGCTCGCGAGTGCCGCCGTCCCGACCCGGGGTGGCCGCCGCCGCGGCTGCGCACCGGTCCCAGGAGGAGAACCGGGCTGGTGAGCGACGGGGCCTCACGGGAGGGAGGCACGCCATGAGTCGCCACGACCTTCCGAGAGACGCGCCGCCTCCAGTCCTGATCGAGTATCGCGACCTCGTACGGTGCAGTGCGCGGCTGGACGAGGTCTTCGAGCAGCAAGGTTGGGAGGAGGCCGCCGAAGAGGGCCGCCGGGAGGTCCTCTTCGTCCACCATGGCCGGCTCGGCTGCTACCGGAGCGCCCGGAGCGCCGACCCCTCGGCATCTGGGTTGTGCCGGGATGCCCTTCCCTTTCGGGGAGTTCGTCATCCTTCTGGAGACAGCGATCCTGGAGGACGGTCGGGACTATCGGATCGAATCCGGGCTCCAGCTCTTCTTCTTCGCGCTCCGGCTCCGCCGCCTGGCGGTCCCTCGGCCCTTCGGCCTCCTGGAGCGCGAACCGGTCCTGGGGTCGATGCGGAGGCCGGCGCCCTCAAGCGACGGGTACGTCGAGGACCCCGAGGAACGCCGCCACCACCCCTGGATCGAACTGCCGGCCGGCCTCGCGGCGGAGCTCTTCGACGGCGGCCGCGGTCGTGAGGCCCTGGCGGTAGGGGCGGTCGGAGACCATGGCGTCGTAGGCGTCGGCGACGGCCAGGATGCGGGCGCCCAGGGGGATGTCGTCGCCGGCGAGACCGGCCGGGTAGCCGGGAAAGCTGCCGTCCCGGCGGCCGTCGAAGCGCTCCTGGTGGTGGAGCACTAGCGTGGCCGCGTCCTCCAGGCCCTCGAGGTCCTCGAGGAGCGCCGCACCGAGCTCGGGGTGGAGGCGGACCAGCGCCCGCTCGGCGGCGTCGAGGGTCCCTTCCTTGTGCAGGATATCCTCGGGCAGGCCGATCTTGCCGACGTCGTGGAGGAGGCCCGCGTACCAGAGGGTGCGGAGCTCGTCCGGCGGCAGCCCCAGGGCCTCGCCCAGGCCGATGGCCCGCTCGGCGACGCGCCAGAGATGGTCGCTGGTCGAGGGGTCGGCGGCGTGGAGCGCGACGAGGAGCTCCACCACCGTGGGGTAGCTCCGGGTGCCGGCGACGCGCACCGGCGGGTGGCATAGGGCGAAGGCGCTGGCGGTCATGGCTCGGCTCCCTTCTCCAGCTCGGAGGGAAGCAGTCTCCGCCCGCGCAGAGGGCGCACCCATCCGGTGATTCCCCCAGAAAGGCCGGGGGGTTCTACTCAGCTGGCAGCAGCGTCGAAAATTTGGTGTGGCCGGAGCCGGCCCGCCCCCGGCCCGCCGCGGGGCGCTCCTCAGCCCCGGTGGAGCTCCGCCTCCCGCGCGGCGCCCGCGCCTCGCCCGCGAGGTCGTAGGCCAGCTCGACCAGCCGCGCCTCGAGGTCGAACAGGCCGGCAGGAGGAACCGTCGGCGGACCGAGTACGATCGGGGGTTGCGTAGCGAGTTGCATCCCATTAGTATCCGCGAGTCCGTAACTGAAGGGAAGCGAAGTCGCGGTAAGAGTCCGCCTCACGGGTGGCGAGGTGCCGCAGCTTCGAAGAGCCGCTCTGTGAGCTTCTGGAGGTTGGATGTCGTCTAGACGAATTCTCGACGAGCCGCTGGGCTTTTTCCCCGACCATCCTGTACCAAAGGAGGAGCCACGACCGCTTGAGGTCGACCGGGTCGCCTGCGGCGTGAGCCGCCGGGCGCTGTTAGGAAGCACCGGAGGCCTGCTCGCAGCGTTCACCTTTGGCGATGTCTTGGTCGCCAAAGGCCCGCTTCGGGAGGAGCCGGAGTCCCGCCTCGGCGAAGCGGTTCGCCTCCGCATGGAGGCCGCCCAAGCCCAGCAAGGACGCGGCCGAGCCGAGCAACACGCCAACGGCGACGAGAGGGAGCTCTCCGACTACCTGGGCTGCTTCACGAAGGCGCTCCCCCACGACGGGCTGGGCATCGTCGATTCCCGGGCGTACGAGGTGCTGTTGGAGGCTCTCGAGCGGGGGGAACCGGAGGCCTTCGAGTCGGTGCCCCTGGGCGGCTACGCAAAGCTCGCCAACCCACAAGCGGCGTTCGCCTTCGACCTGGTGGGCCCGGATCCGGTCCAGGTTGCATGCCCGCCGGCGCCCCGTTTTTCTAGCGCCGAGACGGCCGGCGAGATGGCCGAGGTCTACTGGCACGCACTGCTTCGTGACGTGGCGTTCTCCCGATATGGCTCGGACGGCGGCGTGGCTCGGGCTTGCGAGGATCTCTCCCGATTCTCCGACTTCCGAGGACCGAAGCGCGACGAGCGGGTCGTCCCGGCGACGCTGTTCCGCGGCCCCACCGAGGGTGACCTCGTCGGTCCCTACGTCTCCCAATTCTTGTGGAAGCGGATCCCCTACCTGCCGATGTGGGTGGACCAGGCGATGCGGACAGCGGTCCCGAGATTGGATTACTTGGATCGCTATGAACGCTGGCTCGAGATCCAGAACGGCGCCCTGGGCGGAGTGAACCGGTTCGAACAGCTCCCCTTGTATGTCCGCAATGGGCGGGACCTGGGCGAGTACGTGCACCGGGACTTCAGTTATCAGGCTTTTCTCGGAGCCTGTCTCATGCTCTTCAAATTCGGAGTCCCGTCGGATGGCGGCAATCCCTACAAGCACTCGCGTACCCAGAGCCCATTCGCCACGTTCGGGCAGCCCTACGCCCTGTACTTGTTGGCGGTCGTGGCCCACCTGGCATTCAAGGCCTCCTGGTACCAGAAGTGGCTCGTCCACCGGCGACTCCGGCCCGAAGAGCTCGCGGGCCGGGTCCACAACCATCTCGCGGGCCGGGCGAGGCACCCTATCCATTCCGATCTGTTGGAGAGCGCGGCATTGGAAGTCACCGAGGAGCGGCAGGGGAACCACCTCCTGTGTACCGCGTACCCCGAGGGCTGCCCGATCCACCCGTCGTACCCGGCTGCCCACGCGGTGGTGGCCGGCGCCTGCGTCACCATTCTCAAGGCGCTCTTCGACGAGTCTTATGTGGTCCCCGAGCCGGTGGAAGCGACTCCGGACGGTCGAGAGCTGCATCCCTACGGGGGGCCTCCTCTCACGGTCGGGGGGGAGCTCGACAAGCTCGCCTCGAACATCTCCATCGGCCGCGATTTCGCCGGAGTCCACTACCGGAGCGACGCCACCGCCGGCCTGGCACTGGGGGAAGAGCTGGCACTCGCCGTTCTCGCCGAGGCCCGGGCCACCGGGAACGAGCTGTTCGCCGGATTCTCGATCCGTCGCTTCGACGGCCGACGGGTGGAGGTGTAGCGCAGTGATGGAGGGAAGAGACTCGTGACCGATCAACGACCTAAAATCTGGATCCGCACCGTAGGCTGGGGATCGGCTGTGTCGGCCCTGTTCTGCGGTTTGACGTGGTCTTTCCTCGTGCCGGGCGCCGCCAGCGGCGACTTCGTGTTGGTGGAGCCCCAATCCGAGGTGTATCGGGAGCTTGCCGTGACCGCGGGTGGGGATCTCAAGGTCGGAAAGCGTGTGTCGGTACTCGGGAGCGTGCACAGCGAGCGCAAAGTGGTCGTCGAGGACGACGCCGTCGTCGCCGGCGACGTCTCGGCCGGCGAGACGGTCGATCTTAAAGGAGACGTTTCCGGGTCCGTGATCGAAGGGGCGCCCCACCGTGAGCTTCCCGCTCCGTTCACCGAGAGCGCAGCACGCGCGATGGCCGATCGCGTCTTCGAGAGCGATGTCGAGTGGACCAACGTCGTCGTCGATGACGTGGTGTTCGTGGATGGCAAGGTGAAGCTCTGGGGCTCGATGGGCGGGGCGGGCACGATCATCGCGAGCAACGACATCGAGGTGATGAGCGTCCAGGCCGGCGCGGGTCCGTCCCTCCTGACCGACGGCGCGCTGCTCTCCCTCGTTGCCTTCCAGCATGTCAAGGTCCTGGAGAACCGCCGCTTCCGGGGAGCTATCCTCGCCGGCAGCGACGTGATCATCGAGAAGGCCGTGACCATCGAGGGAGTCCTGGTAGCCCGAAACGGCGTCGAGCTGAAAGAGTCCTCTACGGTGATCCGTCTCCCTCCCGACCTCGATCCACCGGTCGTCTGGGGGTTCGCGCCGGCGAACGGCAACGTCCTCGGGGCGAGCCCGCCCGAGATCCGGGCGAGCTTCGACGAGGGCGGAGCGGGCCTGAGGGAGGAGAGCTTTTCGCTACGCGTCGACGGCGAGGACCGCACGGAGGCGGCCGTGCTCGGCGGTGACGGGTTCACCTACCGACCGTCCTTTCCTCTCGACGGCGGCACCCATACCGTCGAAGTCTCGATCGCGGATCGCGCTCGCAACATTGCCGCGGCGAGTTGGAGCTTCGCGGTCGATCTCGAGCCCCCCGCCGTGACCCTCACCCAGCCGGCCGATGGCGCGTTGTTGGGCGCTCCTGCGGCAACTGTCACCGGTACGGTGGTCGACGATGTCGGAGTGCGGCTCGTCACCGTGAATGGCGTCGAGGCCAGCGTCGCGGAGGATATCTTCACGGCCGATGTCGGTCTCAATGAAGGACTGAGTCAGATCGTAGTCGTCGCCACCGACAGGTTCGGCAGGGAGGCTACCGCCGCGGTGAGTGTCATCCTCGACCTCACGCCGCCCCTCCTCTCGATCACCCATCCGAACGACGGGCATCTGGTCAACTCCGCCGAGGTCGCGGTCCGCGGCGAGGTCCGGGACGATTTCGGGGTTGCCCTCGTCGAGATCGCGGGTAAAGAGGTGCCCCTGGACAACGACCGCTTCGAGGCTGTGGTCGAGCTGTCCGAGGGTCCCTCGTCGATCCAGCTCCGCGCCCGCGACCTGGTGGGAAACGAGACGATCGCAGTGGTGGGTGTCACGCGCTTCAGCCTCCCTGAGGTCGTGATCGGCTCGCCACCCGATCTCAGCTTCATCGGCGCGACGGCGGTGGACGTCTCCGGCACGGTGAGCGAGGGGGCGACCGTCGAGGTCAACGGTGTCGTCGCCTCGGTCACCGGAGCCGGATTCCATGCCTCCGGGGTTCCCTTGATCGAGGGTGGTAACGTGGTGACGGCGACCGCGACCGATACCGACGGTCACGTGGTGACCGACAGCGTTCACGTGGTCCGGGACGTGACCCCGCCGCGGATCTCGATCGACTACCCGACCGATGGCGCGACCGTCTTCGAGCCTCAGGTCAGCGTGCGCGGTCTGGTCAACGATATCGTGGCCGGAACGGTGAACGCGCCCGACGCGACGGTCACGGTCAACGGTACTCCGGCGGAGGTCGCCAACCGCTCTTTTCACCTTCCGGCCTTCGCCCTCGCTCCCGGCGAGAACGAGATCGTCGTCGAGGCTGTGGACTTCTCGGGCAACGCCTCGGTGGCCCGGGCCTCCGTCTACCTCGAAACCGCCCCCGCCTCCCGGGTAGTGGCGATCTCCGGCAACGGGCAGAGCGCCGTCATCGGCGCTCCGCTCCCCGAGCCGTTGGTGGTCGAGGTCCGCGGCGTCACCGGCCTTCCGGTCTCGGGGATTCCCGTGGTCTTCAAGGTGCGGGGCACGAACGGCCATCTCGACGACGGGACGCGCCTGGTCGCGGTGACGAGCGACGCGGCCGGGAGGGCATCTGCTTCGTTCACGCTCGGCACCCGCGTCGGGGTCGGGAACCAGGTGGTTCAAGCCTCGACCGTCGGCTTCGCTCCCGCCGTCTTCACGGCGACGGCGCTGGCCGCCGAGCCCTCGCGGATCATGCTCGACGCCGGAGGCCTCCAGTACGGGATCGCCGGGCGCGAGCTGCCGCGGCCGCTGGTGGCGACCGTGACCGACGCCGGCCACAATCGGATCTCCGGAGCTTCGGTGCTCTTCCGGGTGCCCAAGGGCGGCGGCCTCCTCCCGAACGGGCTCCAGGAGGCGGTCGTCACCACCGACTCCGACGGGAGGGCGATCACGGGCTTCACGCTCGATCCCGAGGAGGGTATTGCGAACAACGTGGTCGAGGCCGTGATCGAGGGCCTCCCCGATAGCCCGGTCGCGAGCTTCGTCGCTTCGGGACGAACCGCGGGCGACCCGGCGCAGACGTCGGTCTCGGGGGTCGTGCTCGACAACACGAACCGGCCGATCGAGGGGGCGACCCTGCGGATCAAGGGCACCACGATGACTGCGGTCACCGACGCCCAGGGCCAGTTCCGCATCGCCGGCGCCCCGGTGGGCTCGATCAAGCTGATCGTCGACGGCAGCACTGCGAACCGTCCCGGAAGCTGGCCGGACCTGGAGTTCGACCTGGTGACGGTGCCGGGGCGCGACAACACCGTCAACATGCCGATCTTCCTGTTGCCCCTCGACCTGGAGCACGGCATCTTCGTCGATGAAGGCACGGGTGGCACGTTGACGCTACCGAACATGCCGGGCTTCGCCCTCGAGGTCGCGCCCGGCTCGGTCACCTTTCCGAGCGGCGGCAGGAGCGGCCTGGTGTCGGCCACCGTCGTCCACAGCGACAAGGTCCCGATGGTGCCCAACTTCGGCCAGCAGCCTCGCCTCATCGTCACCATCCAGCCGGCGGGAGCCCGCTTCGAACCCCCGGCTGAGCTGAGCATCCCCAACGTGGACGGACTCGCCCCGGGTGAAGTGACCGAGATGTACTCCTTCGACCACGACCTCGGCCACTTCGTGTCGATCGGCCCCGCCACCGTGAGCGACGACGGCACCATCGTCACCTCGAATCCCGGTGTAGGGATCCTCAAGGCCGGTTGGCACTGCGGCGGCAACCCGGCCGGCAGCGGGACGACGCACGACTGCCCGCAGTGCCAGAGCTGCGTCAATAACCGCTGTCAAGCCGACGACGGCAAGAGCCCGCCGGACCGGCCGAAGAACTGCCGGCGCGAGATCTGCCGCGGTGGCTCCCCCGCGAGCGAGCCGGACGACTCCGACGCCCCGGAGAACCTCCACCCGGACGACTGCATCGAGCACTACTGCTCGGGCGGCCGGATCCTGATGCGGACCGACATCAACGAGACGCCCCCTCAGATCCCCGGCAACTGCCAACGGGAGAAGTGCCCGACTCCGGCCAAGGAGCCCGACAATGGCGACATTCCACCCGGGGGCGGCTGTTGCGAAGGGAACCCATACTCGCTGCAGTCCGAGTGCTGTACACCTTCTGGGGTCCAACCGAAGACACCGATCTCCGATCTCGACGACTGTCCGGGTAGGGTTCCGCGGCAGGGATACACCCCCACCTTCAACGGGTGCACGGGATCGCCGGAGAACCCCAACCTCTGTGGACCGGCGTTCACGCCGGCTTGTAACAATCATGATGTGTGCTATGGCACATGTCTGAGCGACCGCGGTAGTTGCGACGGAGTTTTTCTAACCGATCTGTTAGCGCTATGCGCGACTGTCCAAAACCCGATCTGCAAGGCTGACTGCGATTCTAACGCCCTCATCTACTATCACGTGGTCCTGGGTGTTGGCCATCGGTTCTGGGAAGGCGGACAAAAGGAGGCTTGCCAGTGTTGCGCTTGAAAGTCATCTGCATCGGCGCTCTACTCCTCTTGGGTCCCAGCCCGAAGAGGCTTCATGCCACCCCACCTAGTGAAGCCTGGTCTCGTGAGCTTGGTGGTGACGCATTCTTGTTTACCGCGGATTCACTTCTCGTAACGGGAAGCCGAGTTGTCGCCGCAGGCGTGCGAAGGAATGCGGGAGACGTTCTCTCACCAGCGACTCCGGTGATATTCACTCTGTCCGAGGCGGGCGAACAAACCGGTGAGATCGTTCTCGAGGGGGTGGAGATCCGTCTTCCATTTCTTGTTCCTGGGATCCCCTCGCTGACGAGACTCAATGACGGTGCGATCGTTGGTGCGGTGCAGGAAACCCTTTCGAGTGCCCGGCTCTTCGAGCTTTCCGAGGACGGGACGGTAAGCTGGGGAGGGATCATTCCTGGGAGGATTCAGGCGATCGTAGCCAGCGGCGCCGAGGCACTAGTGTTCACCAACCAGGAGAACTCAGTGTTTGTAACGGGGGTGGATCGGCGGCTCGAGATCGTGAAGGAGGCTTCGAGATTGAAAGCAGAGGCTACCCTGGTTGAAGTGGGGACGAACTCCGAGGCCTCCTACCTGATCCTGACGAGTTCACTGCTCGACGTAGCTCCCGGGGATAGTTCCCTCGGATTGTACGAGCTGCGCACCTCGTCCACGGATCAGGAGGTCAAACCGCTCTACGAGGCCGAGGGATCTGGGGGGTCGGTCGCCCCTAGAGAAGGGGGTGGCTTCCTTCTGATCCACGATGTCCAGGTGGAGACCAAGCGTGCGATCCGCCTCGTCGCCTTCGACGAGCAACGACGAATGGAGTGGTCGAAGGACGTGGTCCATGTGGTCTCGGGACTCACC
>DATKBG010000004.1:0-2961 GCA_035514255.1 Acidimicrobiia bacterium | reverse complement strand
AGGACGATGGCGTCGTCCTCGAGCTTGTGGCCGTGCTCGGTCATCGTGCGGGGGAAGACCATCGTCTCGACGTTGGACCGGAGGTCCTCGAGCACGAAGACGCCCATCAGGTCGCCCTTCTTGGTCCACTTCCGCTGCAGGTTGGTGATGACACCGCCCACGGTCTTGATGGCGCCGTCCTCGCACTCGGCGAGTGCATCGAGACCGAGCTCGGTGCGACGGGCGAGGAAGTCCTCTGCGCCGAAGAGCGGGTGGTCGGACACGTAGAGGCCGAGCATCTCCTTCTCGAAGGCCAGCTTCTGCACCTTCGGGAACTCGAGGTCGGGGATCTCCTCGCGCTCGTCGAAGCCTGCGCCCACTCCCCCGCCGCCGTCGTCGCCGGCGGTGTCGAACAGGCTCATGACCCCTGCTTCGGCTTCCTTGCGGCGGGCGATGGTGCGGTCGATGATCGACTCGAACACCATGAGCAGACCCTGGCGGCGGTGGCCGACGGAGTCGAAGGCCCCCGCCTTGATGAGCGCCTCCACCGTCTTCTTGTTGAGCACGCCCAGGTCGACCCGCTCACAGAAGTCGTAGAAGTCGGCGTAGGGCCCGTTGGCCTCGCGCTCGGCGATGATCAGGTGGCAGAGGCCCGAACCGACGCCCCGCACGGCGGACATGCCGAACACGATCTCGCCGCCCACGATGGCGCCGGCCTCGTCCCGGGCCAGCTCCGGCGCGAAGTCGACGAGGGCTCGGTTGATGTCGGCCACGGTGACCGGGATGTCCATGGCCCGGCACTCGGCCAGGTAGATGGCGGCCTTGTCGAGGTTGCTCTTGACGCTGGTGAGCAGGGACGACATGTACTCGGCCGGGTAGTTCGCCTTGAGGTAGGCGATCTGGTAGGCGATCAAGCCGTAGCCGTAGCTGTGAGACTTGTTGAAGGCGTAGTCGGCGAAGGGCTCGATCATGTCGAACCACGCCTGACCCACCTCGGTGCCGTAGCCGAGCTCCTCGCACCCGGCGACGAACTTGACTCGCTCCTTCGCCATGATGTCCCTCGACTTCTTGCCCGCCGCCTTCCTGAGCGAATCGCTCTCTGCGAGGGTGTAGCCGGCGAACTTCTGGGCCAAGCGCATCATCTGCTCTTGGTAGATGCAGTTGTGCACCACCATGCCGTTGGCCACGAAGTTGTGGATGCGATCGACAGTGACGTCGTAGACCAACTCGCGACCTGCGGGCTCGACGGTCGCCACCGATATCCACTGCACGCGCCGGAGTCGCTCGATCGCGGGCAGCTCGACCATGTCGAGCACCCCAGCGACGCTCCGTTCGCCGATCCGCGGGTGTGCCTCCACCATGTACGGCTGCATGTGCGAACGCGGCAGGCCGAGCTGGGCCGCCCTGGAGCGATTCGACATCCCCGGGGTCGCGACCGCCAGCTCGTCGAGGAACGTGCGCCGGTCGAAGTTCGTCCCCATCGGCTCCGCAGCGAATGCGACGTCACGCTTGCGCGAGACGAGGTGCGGGGCAATGAAGGCGGCGAAGCGCCCTCCATCGAACACAGACACCTGGAAGGCGGTCTCGGTACGTCCTCCCCGTCCGCCGACCGGCGCCGACGTCATCGTGGATCGGATACCGACTCGCTGAAGCAGACGCTGGACGTCGTCGGCAAGCGCCGGAGAGATCGTCCGGTAGTGCGCCATCCGCTCCCCGACGTGGCCGTCACAGTCCCAGAGCGACGCGAGGAAGAAGCCCACGTCGTCGTCTGAGCTCTGGAAGACCTCAGGTGGCACGGACTTGAAGCGAGAGGTGGGTCCACCCGTGACCGAGCCGATCTCGTGCTTGAGTCCTAACGCTCGCAGGAGCAGGAGCAGGGGCGACGCGCCGCCTCCGTTTCCCTTCCCGTTGCCGACCGTGTGGTGGCAGACGCCCCGTACGCCCGTCCGCCGACTGATCCTGGCACTCGGGAACGCCCGCTGGACGCGAGCATCGAACTCCTCGAGCAACCGGCGATCGCTGTTGCAGAAGGTGATCGCTGCCTTCATCGACAGCGACCCGTCGGCGATCAGGTATCCGATGATCCGAAGTTCGTCACGTGACAGCGGCCCCTTGCCCGACGGCTCGGCGAGCTTGCTTGGCACAGCGACGTGATCGGAGGGGACGAGGTCGCCCATCGGCTTCCAGCCTCGGTCGGTGAGCACCCTGTGTTCGGGAGTGCCGCGTAGCTCCATCCCATTGGACAGACGGAGCCTGACCACCTCGCGCTCACCGTTGCAGACCCAGTGGGTGATCGGTTCCAGCGCTTCCACGAGGTCTTCGTCCACGCCCTGGACGACAAACCCGGCCGCGGGATCGATCTCGTCGAGTCGGTGCGGACGTCCGGTCTGCGCATCGAGGACGACGGTGTCGCCGGTCAGGCAGAGCCCATACGTGGCGCCGAGGACCTCGTCGGCGTCGTCGTGGATGTAGCTGATCTCCTTTCGACCGTTCTTCCGGTCGGCGTAGTCGTTGTGCATGTTGGCCGCCATCGGGCCTGGCCGGTACAGGGCGACGAGGGCGGCAACATCTTCGAACGAGTCCGGTGCGAGGGAACGCATGAGGGCGCGCATCGGCGGTGACTCGAGCTGGAACACGCCCACGGTCTGCCCGGCACGGAGCAGGTCGTACGTGGGCTCGTCGTCCAGCGTGACGTCGTCGATGTCGACCTGCTCGCCCCGGGTCATCTCGATCAGCTCGAGGGTGTCGGAGATGATGTCGAGGTTGCGCAGGCCGAGGAAGTCCATCTTCAGCAGGCCGAGGTCCTCGACGCCGTGCATCTCGTACTGGGTGACGACCGGGGCTTCCTCGATGGGCTTGCCCGGCTCCGGCTTGCGCTGGATGGGCAGGTAGGTGGTGAGGGGCTCCTTGGTGATCACCACCGCAGCGGCGTGGATGCCGTCGGAGCGACGCAGGCCCTCGAGGCCCTTGGCGACGTCGATG
>DATKBG010000003.1:0-12246 GCA_035514255.1 Acidimicrobiia bacterium | reverse complement strand
GAGGTAGCGGGCGGCGTCGAACGCTTCGGGACGATGAGTAGCCGACACGGCGACGCCGACCGAGGCCTCTCCCACCTCGAGTCGCCCGGTACGGTGAGCGACGGCGACCGCCAACAGCGACCAGCGGTCACGCGCTTCGTCGACGACAGACCAGATCGACTCCTCCACCACGCCGGTGTACGCCTCGTACTCGAGAGCGATCACCCCCCGGCGATCCGCGGAGTGGTCCCGAACCGTCCCCAGGAATAGCACCACAGCGCCCGCGGCTCCTACACCGACCCGAGCAAGGAGAATCGTCGGGTCGATGATGTCGGCCGAGACGACCACCAGGTCGTTGGGTCGGCGTAGGGCCTCTGTGTCCATACAATCGCCTCATGGCCGACACTACCGGGCCGGTCGACACCGGCACCGACCCGATGCCCGAACCCACCGAGCCGCCGGCACCCCAGTCGATCGCCTGGCCCCCGCTACCGGCCGCGGCCCCGCGCGCTGAGCCCCGATCGCGGCGAGTCTCGGCTGCGCTCGTCATCGTGGTCGCCATGGCCGCGCTCTTCGGCTCGGTCGTCGGGGCGCTGACGACTCGATGGGCGACCGACCGGGTGGAAGCGGTCGCCACCACCGTCACCACCACCCTCCCCCCGACCTCCACCACCTCGACACTGCCGGCCGACCCGACCCTCGCCGAGGTTGCCCGCACCGTCATCCCCTCCATCGTCGTGGTGCACGCCGGTATGGCCACCGACGACGGATTCGTAGGCCACGGAGGCGGCTCGGGTGTGGTCTTCGACGACCGGCATATCATCACCAACCACCACGTCATCGAAAATGCGGCGACCATCCAGGTCATTTTCAGCGACGGGTCGATCGTCCCGGCGACCCTCGTCGGCAGCGACGACCTGACCGATCTGGCCGTCCTCACCGTCGACCGTCCCGGACTGGTGCCACTCGCCACAGGCAGCACCGAGGACATCTCCGTCGGGGATGCGGCCTACACCGTGGGAAACCCGCAGCTCATCGGGGGTGGCCCATCGGTGACCGCCGGCATCGTCTCGGCGCTGAATCGCAGCGTCACCATCAGCGGTAGGGATCACTTCGGCCTCCTCCAGACCGATGCGCCGTTCACCCGTGGGTCGAGCGGCGGCGCCCTCGTCGACGGACGGGGACGCCTCATCGGCATCACCACGGGCGTCGGAGTGAGCGACTTCGGACAGGAAGGTGTCGGGTTCGTCATCCCCATCGAGATCGTGGAACGCATCATCACCGACCTGATCGAGGACGGTGTGGTCACCCATGCCTTCCTCGGGGTCGCTGGCAGCACCCACTATCCGGAGTCGGATGACGGTTCCAGCCGTCCCGCCGGGGTGCTCGTCGAAGAAGTGATCGCCGACACCGCAGCCGCCGAGGCCGGGGTCGCTGCCGGCGACGTGATCGTGGCCGTCGACGGCTTCGAGCTGACGACGATGGGCGACCTGGTCGTCCGGATGCGGCTCGGTCGCGTCGGTGACGTCGTGGAGATCGTCGTCGACCGGTCCGGTGAACGCCTCACCTTCGACATCATCCTCCGCCAACGACCGGAGGGCGTGTGACCGACAATCTCTTCGACCGACTCGCCGACCTGTTCCGATCCCCCGGGCCGGTCAACTGGCGTCTCGCCCGGGAGGTCGCCGAGAGTGTCGCCGGGTCGGCCGCGCCGATCGATCCGTGGGCGGCAGAGCAGCTCCTGGATCTCGTGCCAACGGCCCAGCGACTCGTTGCCGCCGGCACCCCGCTGGACGCGACGGCACTCCCGTCACCTCCGTCCATCCACGATCGCCGCTCCTGGGCCGGCTCCGCCAGCGAGGGCCTCGCTTACCTGGCGGCGCCGATCGCCGAGCGCATGGGGGCTGTCGGAGGAGAGATGGGTGCGATGCTGCAGCCGCTGGCGCCGTCGCTCATCGGCATGCAGATGGGTGCGCTGGACGGCATGGTGAGCCGCCGAGTCTGCGCGAGCTTCGACCGGGGGATCATCGAGAGCGCGGCACGCGCCCCCACCTTCGTGCCCGACAACCTCACCGAACTCGCCGACGGTCACGACCTCGACCGGCAGCAGGTGACCATGTGGGCGGCGCTACGCGAAGTGGCCCACCAGGCGATCCTCGAGGTCCCCTGGACGCACGAGCACCTGGAGATGCTCGCCGATGCCCACGCGGCGAGTACGGACATCGACGACGAGGGGCTCCAGGAACGGCTGCGGCTCCTCCAGGATCCCGACGCGATCCAGAGGGTGCTCGATGGCGGTGACACCCCGCAGCTCTTCGATCAGCCCACCGAGTTCAGCGAGTCGCACCAGCGGTTGACCGCCTTCTACTCCGTGATCGAAGGCTACGGAACAGCGGTCGTCAGACGGGTGGGAGCCGCCTACCTGCCCGACCTGGACCGGATCGAGACGGCGCTCGACAGTCGCCGGTCCGAGGCTCGAGGACAGGAGGGACTCGCCCAAGGCTTCCTCGGGGTGAGCCTCGACCCGGGCGTGCCGTCGAGGGGCAGCACCTTCTGCGGTGACGTCGCCCGCCGCTGGGGCGACGATGCCCTGGATCGCCTCTGGGAGGGTCCGGACATGCTCCCGACCGACACCGAGCTAGACGACCCCACCGGATGGGCAGCGAGAGTTCTTCTTTGAGCGAGTCTGGGTATTTGGTATTTGGTATCCGCATCACGCCCGACGCATACCAAGTACCAAGTACCCGAACGCCCCTCTCTTCGCGAGAGCTTGGCCCGCCCTGACTACCTCGCGGCGGCGGCGGTCGCGTAGTCCTGCTGGGAGGCCGCTTGGAGGCTGAGGACGAACTGGGTCTCTCCGTCGACTCGACGGTGATCCAGAGCGCCCCCCATGAGCCGAGCGAGGCGTCGTGACACCGACAGACCCAGTCCGATCGAGCCGGGCTGACTCGACTCCGGCGCACCCGCCGAGTAGAACGCCTCGAATATCCGGTCGGCCACATCGGCCGGAATGGGCGTCCCCCGATCGGCGACGACGATCTCGACGCCGCCCGGTGTCGCCTGAGCTGAGACCCGAATCGGTGGTACGCCATAACGGGTCGCATTCACCGCCAGGTTCCGCACGATCTGGCGGACGCGGCCACCGTCGGCCATCACGACGAGGCCGGGTCCGGCGTCGACGCTGAAGTCATCGGCGCCACTGAAACCGAGCGACCTGACGGCAGCGTCGATGGCGGAGCGCACGTCGACGGGCTCCAAGTGGACGACGAGTTCGTGGTTGTCGATGCGAGCGGCGGTCAACAGGTCCTCGACGATCCCGGCAACGTCATAGGCCTGCTCCGAGGCCATCCCCAGCAGTTCTCCGTGCTCGGGATCGAGACGCCCCGACCCGTCGAGCACCAGATCGAGGAACCCGACGACCGCGGTCAGTGGCGTGCGGATCTCGTGGCTCACCGCGCCGATCAACTCCGACTTGGACTTCACCAGCGACTCGAGTTCCTCGAGGTGCCGCCGCTCCTCCGTGACGTCCTGCAACTCCCCCTCGTAACAGAGGATCTGGCCATTCTGATCGACGATCACCCGAGTGCGGTCCCGTATCCAGATCAACTCGCCGTCGGCTCGGCGGAATCGAATGTCCGTGGTCAGCTGGTCGACGCCGCCGCCCAGCTTCGATCGGAGGCGCTCGAGGTCCTCGGGATCCTCGAGCAGATCGATCGCATTGACGCCGATCATCTCGTGGCGGGCGTAACCGAGGATCTCGCCGAGGGCATGGTTGGCATCGAGGATGTCCCCGCTCACCGCCGTCCTGTACAGGCCGACCGGAACCCGATCGAACAAGTGCCGATACGAATCCTCCCCCTCCCGGAGCTCACCCACCAGGCTGTCGAGTACCCGCCACGCCAGGGCGGCCGCACCGACCAACGCGGCAGCGCCGACGACACCGCCAGGACCGCTCGACTGGGTGTAGACCACCAAGCCGTAGGTGACGAGTACCCCTGCACCTATGACGCCCGTGGAGCGGGTTCGAGGCGATATGGAGAACACCAGGACCGCAGACATGACAAGCGCGGAGAGCACCCCCGGTATCGACCCGGACGGCACCAGTGGGAAGATGAGCGGAGCCGCTACCGCATGGAGCACGACGACCAGACGAAGGTCGTCGGAGCCAGCCGCGATCTGAACCGCGAGCACAATGGCGATGGCGATCCCGACGGTCGCCCAGACGAGCAACCGTGGTGTCGCCGACACGGCGGCAACGACACAGACCACGAGGATGACGACGACGAGAACGACCATCAGCGCCTCCATAGCCCGGCGGCGGAGACGGATCAGGCTCGGGGCGTCGGTCGCCACCGCGCGAGGCGGCGACATGATCATCTCGCTCATTACTGTCCTATCGGACTCGGAAGGTCGGCGCTTGAGAGGTCGGAGTTTCCACCACACCGATACGATGCGGAGGCAAGCATCTGAAGGGACACTCTCCATGACCGTCGAAATCGGCCAGCCAGCACCCCCATTTTCCCTGCGAAACGTCGACCGCGAACTCGTGAGCCTCGACGACCTCAAGGGGCGGAAGTCGCTGATCGTGTTCATCCCCTTCCCGTTCACCCGGACCTGCGAGGGGGAGCTCTGCGCGATCCGGGATCGGCTGTCCGAACTCGACAACCTCGATGCCAACGTGATCGCCATCACCACCGACACCCTCCCTGCCAACAAGGTGTGGTCGGACCAGAACGGATTCGGCTTTCCGGTCCTGTCGGACTTCTGGCCCCACGGAGCGGCCACCGCTGCCTACGGGACCTTCGACGAAGCGGTGGGGGCGGCGAATCGAAGTACGTTCGTGCTCGACGAGGAGGGGATCGTGCGTGACATCATCGCCACCGAAACCCGCGCCAACGCCCGAGATTTCGACGCGTACGTCGAGGCGCTCGAGCGCCTCTAGCCCGTCACCTGCCACCGCCACCCGTCACCCGGAAGAGTCACGAGCCCGGATCTCGCTACTCGCTACTCGCTACTCGCTCAACGGCGGGGAGCACCAGGCTGAAGCAGGTTTCGTGATCGCACTGGTAGAGCAGGTCACCTCCCATCAGCCGCGCCAGGCGCCGCGACACCGACAGCCCGAGACCCATCGATCCGGAGCGTCGGGAGGTGCCCGCACCGGAGACAAAGGGATCGAACAGTCGATCCTCGATCTCCGCAGGAACGCCCGGGCCCCGATCCGCCACCTCGACAACGATGTTCGAACCCGAGCGCTTCCCGTTCCTCACGGTGACCGGGGGCGCGCCATACCGAAGCGCATTGCCAACCAGGTTGCGCAGTATCTGACGAACGCGGGCCGGGTCACCGAGAGCGACCGTCCCTGACGGCAGCTCGATCAGAACCTCGCCGGAGGCTTGGAGGCGCAGCGACAGCAGCGCGGCGTCGACGGCGAGCCGGATGTCGACCGGCTCCGCGACCATGACGAGACCGTCGTTTTCGATGCTCGCCGCGGTCAGGAGGTCCTCCACGATCGTGGCCAGGTCCCTGGCCTGATCGGCAGCCACGGCAATGATCTCGTCGCGCTCCGCATCCGGGACCCGAGCATTGCCATCGAGTACCTCGAGGAAGCCGACCACTGATGTGAGCGGCGTCCGTAACTCGTGGCTGACCGCGGCGATGAGTTCCGCCTTGGACACGACCAGGCCCTCAAGTGCCTCGACGCGGTTCGCCTCGTCGGTGACATCTTGGATCTCGCCCTCGAACCCCACCACCGAGCCGGAGGCATCGACAATGGCGCTGCTGCGATCCCGGAACCGACGAACCGAGCCGTCGGGCAACACACCCCGATACTCGAGTACGGCAGCGCCACCAGCCGCAGCCACGCGGCTCCTGAGCCGATCGAGCCCGGCCGGATCCTCGA
The DNA here is from genome assembly GCA_035514255.1 of Acidimicrobiia bacterium. GTDB lineage: Bacteria > Actinomycetota > Acidimicrobiia > Spongiisociales > UBA11373 > DATKBG01. The sequence continues at coordinate 6,368 of DATKBG010000003.1, read as the reverse complement.
GGAAGGCGCGGACATCGGACCCAATGAGCTCATCCCTCGGGATACCGAGGACGATGGAGAGTGCCTCATTGGCATCGAGGATGGTGCCGTCGAGGGATGTCCGGTAGAGACCGACCGGCACTCGGCCGAACAACTCGCGATAGGTGCGCTCCCCTTCGGAGATCTCATCGATGACGGAACTCACAAGACGCCAGGCCACCGTCGAGGCGGCTATGACGACCACGATCGCCGAGATCGCCACCGGATCGACAGACACCAAGAGGACCGCCGTGGCGTACAAGGCGTGTATGGCGACGACGGTCACAATGAAGGACCGCGACGTTCCCATCACCGAGAGGATCAACGTCACCGCGAGCGCGGCGATGGGGATGATGACGACTACCGACGCCGCCGGAGCGACCTGCCCGGCCCCGACAGCGAACAGGGCGTGGGCGACCGCAAAGATCCTGAGGTCGTAGCGTCGAAGGGCGAGCAGGATCGCCGCCACCAGGGAGGACCAACCGGCGAGGGCGGCCCAGGCGAGTAGGCCCGGCTGCGACCCGATGCCTGCGGCGACCCCGATCCCGACCGCAGCGACCGCTCCGACGGGAACGATCGAGCCCAGCACGGCTCGGCGGGCGCGTACGAGCGCGAAGAAGCTATCGCTCGCGAGAGCCGCCTTGGCACACACCCTGACGGCAGGTTACTCCCACGCCCTGCTGCTTTTCAGTGCTATGCGTCGTCGAAGGCGGCCAACCGATACCCCACACCTCTCACTGTCTCGATGCGGGGGGCTCCTGGATCCCCTTCCAGGCGGCGGCGCAGTCGTCGTATGTGCTGGTCGAGCGTGCGGGTCTCGGACAGCCAGGCGTATCCCCAGATCTCGTCGAGCAACTGCTCGCGCGGGACCACCCGGCCCACCTCCCGCATGAGCATCGCCAGAACCTCGAACTCCTTCTTGGGAAGGTCGTCGGTCTGCCCGCCGACGGTGAGCTGCATGGCGCCCAGGTCGAGCGTGGCGGTCCCGACGGTGTGAACCGAGTCGCTGGCCTGTGGCGTCGCCCGCCGCGAAGCCGCCCGGACCCGGGCGATCAGTTCCCGCACCGAGTAGGGCTTGGTCACGTAGTCGTCGGCCCCGATCTCGAGGGCAGAGACGACATCGGCCTCGGCATCCTTGGCGCTGACGACGATCACCGGAACGGCCGACGTGCTGCGGATCCCCCGCAACACGTCGAGGCCGGACATACCGGGAAGCATCAGGTCGAGGAGCACGACGTCGACCGGGTCGCGACGAAACGCCTGGAGCCCGACCTTCCCGTCGGAAGCGGCCGACACTTTGAACCCCTCACGGTCGAGTGCAACGGTGAGGGCATCGACGAACGACGGTTCGTCCTCGATGATGAGAACCCGGGTCATTCTCCCTCCCACCGCGGCAGGTCCACGGCGAAGGTGGACCCGACCCCCTCGGTGCTGGTCACCGTCACATCACCCCGATGGGTCCGAGCAATGTGCCGCACGATAGAAAGTCCCAGGCCCGTGCCACCGGTCTGTCGGCTGCGCGCCCGGTCGACCCTGTAGAAGCGCTCGAAGATGCGGTCGAGGTGGGCCTCGGAGACCCCGATTCCCTCGTCGGTCACCGAGACCCTCACCCGGCCACCGTCGACGACGACACTGACCCGCACGTCGGGCTTCCGACCCTCACCGGCCGCCGAATACTTGATCGCATTGTCGACCAGGTTGGCGATCATCGTTCGCAGCTGACGCCGGTCGCCGCTCACCAGCGCCTCCTCGGGGACGGGTTCGACGACAAGAGCCACCCCGCGATCGGCAGCCAGGTCGGCGAACTGGGTCTCGATCTCACCCATGACGGCGGCGATCGGCACCGGTTTATGGCGGACCTCGATCGCCTCAGCCTGGGACAGGTCCAGGATGTCGTCGACCAGTTCGGCAAGACGATGCGCCTCGGACTCGACCCGGCCGGCCAGTGCCGTGACAGTGGCCAGATCCCCCACCCCGGCGGCCAGGGTCTCGGCGAGGACAGCAAGGGCCGCCAGTGGGGTCTTGAGCTCATGGCTGACGTTGGCAATGAAGTCGCGCCGCATGGCGAGCACCCGCCGCTCATCGGTGACGTCGACGATGAAGGCGACCGCGCCGATGCTCTCCACGCCGAAGTCGAGAGGAACGGCGGTCACCTCGATGACGCTGCGAACCGGCGTGTACAGCTCCACCTCCACCTCGACGGCGCGCCGGGAGCCGATCGCCTTCTCCACCGCCTGACGGACGCGAACCTCGGCGACGGCCTCGCCCAGCCTCGACCCGAGAAACCTCTCGGCCGCCGGGTTGGCACTGATGACTTCTCCGGCGTCGTCGGTGATGAGAATGCCCAGGGGTGCCGTATGTACGGCGCCGGCAAGTCGACCGCGCTCGCGTTGTGCCGAGGCGGTGGAGCGTTCGAGAGCGTCCAGGGCAGACGCGAGGGCAATGGCACGCCGCTTTCGCGGCACCGAACCGCTGACCCGCCGCAGGGCGTCGTCGACGGCCGCGGCGCTCCGGCGGTGGGTGATCCAGAGAAAGACCGCCACGATCGACGCCGTCGCGGCGACCACCACGGCGATCACGGTGCCGGTGTCCACGACGCCGAGCATAGGAGCAGGTGACGCGCACGCAGCAGCAGGAGATAAAGAGTTCACGCCGGCGTCACACACCCGTCCCGTCGGCTTCACGGCCGCTCCGTAGCGTCCCCGGCGACACATGCACCAGCATCACGAACGAGGAAGGAACCCATGACACGATCATCGAGACGGCTGAGTGCCGTCACCCTGGCGGTGCTGCTCACCGCCGCGGCCTGTGGTGGTGACTCCGGGGATGGCAACGGACTCAGCGGAGCCGTCCTCATCGACGGATCGTCCACGGTCGGACCGCTCACGGAAGTGGCCGCCGAGCTGTTCATGAACGAAGAGGAATTCAGCAACGTCCGGGTGACCGTGGCCATCTCGGGCACCGGCGGCGGATTCCAGAAGTTCTGTATCGGTGAAACGGACGGCAACGACTCGTCGCGGCCGATCCGCGACGACGAAGCGGCACTGTGCGCATCGAACGGCATCGATTACGACTTCGTGCAGTTCGCCAACGACGCTCTCACGATCCTGGTCAACAACGACCTGCCCCTCGAGTGTCTCACCGTCGAGCAAGTCAGCCAGATATGGAACTTCGGGTCCACGGTCAACACCTGGGGTGAGATCGACGGTCTCGACCTGCCCGAAGAGTGGGCCAACGAGCCCCTCCGCCCGTACGGGCCCGGCAGCGACTCGGGCACGTTCGACTTCTTCACGGAAGAGATCAACGGCGAGGTCGGTCAGATCCGGATCGACTACATCGACATCGGCGAGGACGACCTGGCGGCGGTCCGGGCGATCCAGACCGACCGCGGCGCCACCGGCTACATCCCCTTCTCCTACTACCAGGAGGTCCTGGGCGATGTGAAGGGCCTGGCCATCGACGGCGGCGACGGGTGCGTCGAGCCGACCCCGGACAACGTCCGCAACGGCACGTATCAGCCACTCGGCCGCCCGCTGTTCGTCTACTTCAGCAGTTCGGCGCTGGCCCGGCCGGAGGTACTCGCCTTCGCCGAGTTCTACGTGGACAACGCCGTACAGATCGCCGAGCTCGCCGAGTTCGTGCCGATGACCGCCGAGCAGCAGGAAGAAGCCCGCCAGCGCGTGGCTAACCTCGCCGGCTGATGACCAGAGGCAGCGACGGACCAGGGGTCGCCGTGGAAACACGCCGACCCCTGGTTCCCTCCAGGCCCCGGTACGGAGAGGCCGTGATCCGAGGCCTGCTCTTCTTCTGTGCGGCCCTGTCGGTGCTGATCACGGTCGGCATCGTCCTCTCGATGATCGGTCCGACCATCAAGTTTCTCGGGCAGGTGCCGATCGGTGAATTCCTCACCGGGACCACCTGGGCGCCGTCGTTCGCCACGCCCTCCTTCGGTGTACTGCCGATCGTGGTGGGGACCGGGATCATCCTTGTGGTGTCCCTCATGGTGGCGATCCCGGTAGGGCTGCTGTCCGCCATCTACCTGTCCGAGTACGCCTCTCCAAAGGCTCGCCGCATGATCAAACCGGCGCTCGAAGTCCTCGAGGGCATCCCCACCGTGGCCATCGGCCTGTTCGCCTTCTGGTTCCTCCACCCCCTGATCAAGAACCTCTTCCCGTTCCTCGGTGACTGGCGATCCCCCTTCTCCGTCGGGGTAGCCGGCGTCGCCGTCGGGCTGCTCATCGTGCCGCTCGTGGCCTCGATCGCCGACGACGCCATGCGGGCCGTTCCACGGTCGCTGCGGGAAGGGGCGTATGCCCTGGGCTCAGGCAAGCTCGCCGTGTCCCTCCGGGTCGTCTTCCCGGCGGCGATATCCGGCATCGTCGCCTCGATCGTGCTCGCCGGTTCCCGGGCCGTCGGCGAGACGATGGTGGTGCTCATCGCCGCCGGTGCCGGCAACCCCAGGCTGTCCTTCGATCTCACCGAGGGGGTCCAGACGATGACCGCCTACATCGCCGGGCGGGCGACCGGGGACATTCCGGTGGGGACCCTCGCCTACGACACGCTGTTCGCCGTCGGCACTCTGCTCTTCACCGCCACCCTCATCCTCAACACGATCGCCATCCGATTCGTCCGCCGATTCCGGGAGTTGTACGACTGATGCCCCCTACCGACACCCCCCGCCGGGTACGCCGGGTCGCTGACGGTGCCCGGTCGGCCACGATGGCCGCCCTGACCGCAGGGACCCGACGCGGTCGGGTTATGAGCACGATGTTTCTCGCGGTCATGCTGGTCGGGCTCTCGTTCGCCCTCGTCGGGCTGCTCGCCCTCATCGTCTTCATGTTCGCCGAGGGCGGAGCGCGCCTCAGCCTGACCCTCCTAACCGAAGGCCCATCGACCATCAACCCGGGCGGTGCCGGCTATCGACCGGCGATCCTGGGAACCCTCCTGGTAATCAGCGGGGTCATCATGCTGATCGTGCCCCTCGGCGTCGGGTCGGCCATCTACCTGGAGCGGTATGCCAGGAAGGACCGCTGGTGGAACCGGCTCATCGAGCTCAACATCCAGAACCTCGCCGGCGTGCCCTCGATCGTCTTCGGCATCCTCGGCCTCGCCTTCGTGGCCCGGGGACCTTTGGGGCTCGGTTTCGTCGCCATCGCCGGATCCATCACGGTCGCCATGCTGGTGCTGCCTACCGTGATCCTGGCGGCCCGCGAGGCCATCAAGGCGGTCCCATCGTCGATCTCGGACGGGGCTATGGCCCTCGGTGCCACGCAGTGGCAGACCACGCGGCGACAGGTGCTCCCGATCGCCTTTCCGGGCATCCTCACCGGCGTGATTCTCGCCGTGGCCCGGGCCATCGGGGAGGCCGCCCCACTGCTCCTGGTCGGGGCCGTGAACTTCATCACCTTCGATCCCACCTTCACCAGCCGGTACACGACCCTGCCAGTGCTCATCTACAACTACTCGACGAGACCGCAGGAGGAGTTCCGGGTGCTCGCCGCGGCCGGCGTCATCATCATGCTGGTGCTCGTGCTGGCGATGAACTCGGTCGCGGTCTGGTTGCGGAACCACTTCGAGAAGAAGTACCAGGAGCACTGACATGACCAACGAGGAGGACACGAGCGTGGATCAGACACACTCCGGGGTCGTGGACGCCGACCACCGGCCCACTATGAGCACTACCACCGGTGCGTCGAGATCCAATCCAGACGCCGAAGTGGTGCTCGACATGCAGGACCTGTCGGTCCACTACGGAGACTTCCTGGCGGTGGCTGGCGTCGACCTCGCTTTCCAGGAGAACCAGATCACCGCGCTGATCGGGCCGTCCGGCTGCGGCAAGTCAACGGTGCTGCGCTGTCTCAACCGGATGAACGACCTGATCCCCAGCGCCCGGGTGAGCGGGGTGGTCGAGTACCACGGGGTCGACCTCTACGGCCCCGCCGTCGACCCGGTCGAGGTACGGCGGCGGATCGGCATGGTTTTCCAGAAGCCCAATCCCTTTCCCAAGTCGATCTACGACAACGTCGCCTTCGGCCCCCGCGTGCTCGGCGGCGACGACGACCTCGACGGTCTCGTGGAGGAGTCCCTGCGCCAGGCTGCCCTGTGGGAAGAGGTGAAGGACAAGCTCGGTGAATCGGCGATGGCCCTGTCGGGTGGCCAGCAGCAGCGCCTGTGTATCGCCCGAGCCATCGCCACCCGCCCCGACGTGGTCCTCATGGACGAGCCGTGCTCGGCCCTCGATCCGATTGCAACGCTGCGCATCGAAGAACTCATGTTCGAGCTCAAGCGTGACTACACGATCGTGATCGTCACTCATAACATGCAGCAGGCGGCTCGCGTGAGCGACCGCA
>DATKBG010000002.1:0-9862 GCA_035514255.1 Acidimicrobiia bacterium | reverse complement strand
ACACCATCGACACCGTGCATCGCCCGGCGCAACGAAGTTTCATCCGTGACCGATCCGATGGCCGGCCAGACGCCTATCGCGGCGAGTTCGGCCGCATCCGCCCGCGTTGGGACCAGGGCGGTCACATCGTGACCCAACCGCAGGAGGTCGGCGGTCACGTACCCGCCCAGATAACCGGTCACCCCGGTCACGAGGTAGTGCATTCCCAGTCTCCCGTCTCCCGTCGCCCGTCTCCCGCTAGTCAAGCGCACCGGCGCCTCCTATGCCTCGCTGGGCACGGGCGACGGGTGACGGGCGACGCCTCAGAGGCCCACGACCTCGCTGGTGAGCCTGTCGACGACGAGCGCGCCGGAAGATTCGAGCGCCGCGCGCAGGGCCTCGTCACGGACGACGGCGACCACCCGGGCCCCGGCGGCGAGGCCGGCGGCCACTCCCGTCGGGCTGTCCTCGACCACCACGCATGCTGCGGGTTCGACGCCGAGCCCTTCGGCCGCAAGTACGTAGGCGTCGGGCGCCGGCTTGCCGTGCTGCACGTCGTCGCCGGAGACCGACACCGTGAACACTCCGTCGAGTCCGACATGTCGGAGGGTCAGATCGAGACGCTGGCGGGGACTCGCCGACACAACGGCGACGGGCACCGACTCGGCCAGGCACCGATTGAGCACGGCCGCAGCGTCGGGAAAGCGGTCCAGCCCGGGATCGATGAACCTCGCCTCGAGTGCCGCGATCAGCAGAGTCCACACATCGGGCCGCGACGGAAGCGGTCCGAGACCGCTGAGACGATCCCAGGTCGGGCCGAATCCCAGACCGGTGCACGCCTCGACGTCCGACTCGGTCCCGGGATGCCCGAGGGCTCCGAGAACCACCAGCCAGGCGGCCACCGAGTGGGACTCGGAATCGGCGAGGACCCCGTCGCAGTCGAAGACGACCGCGGCTGGCCCGATCACGACCCGGCGAGTCGGCGGATCAGCTCGGAGGCCAGGGCCGGATCGGCCTTCCCCCCCGAGGCCGCCATCACCTTGCCGACGAGGAATCCGACCAGCCGCTCCTCACCGTCCCGCAGCCGGGCCACCTCCGCGGCGTGCTCAGCGAGGACCGCCTCCACTACCGCGCCGAGAGCACCCTCGTCGGACACCTGCATGAGGTCGCGCGCTTCGGCGACGGCACGCGGAGGCCCCTCTCCGGCGAGTACTCCGGCCAGCACCTCCTTGGCGGCGGTGGCCGAGAGTTCTGCGGCGGCGACCATGCCACACAGTTCAGCAAGGCCGGGTCCATCGAGATGGAGCGACATCGGGTCGCCACCGTGCCGGTTGAGATGGGCGGTCACCTCGCCGGCGAGCCAGTTGCCGGCGGCGCGGGGGTCGGCGCCTGCGGCGACCGCGTCGTCGAGGAGACCGATCAAGTCGCCGGACACGATGGTCTGCGCCGAGGCCGGATCCACCCCGAGTTCGGTGAGCCTGTCTCTACGAGCAGCCGGGAGTTCCGGGAGGGCGCCCACCAGGGCGTCGATCATCTCGTCCGGGATCTCGAGCGGGAGGAGGTCGGGCTCCTGGAAGTAGCGGTAGTCGCTCGACTCCTCCTTGCTGCGTCCCGGATCGGTACGGCCGTTGGCTTCGTCCCAGTGCCGGGTCTCCTGAGCGATGGTCCCTCCGCTGTCCAGCAGCTTCGTCTGCCGATCGATCTCATAGGAGAGGGCTCGGTGCAAAGAACGCATCGAGTTCATGTTCTTGACCTCGACCTTGGTCCCGAGGGTCTCGGTCCCGTGCGGACGCAGCGACACGTTGGCGTCGAATCGCATACTGCCCTCCTCGAGACGGGCATCGGAAACGCCGAGGGCGATGACCATCGACTGCAACTCCTGGGCGTAGGCCCGCGCCACCTCTGGAGATCGAATGTCGGGCTCGGTCACCACCTCCATGAGGGGGATGCCGCTGCGGTTGAAGTCGATGCGGACCGCCTCGGCACCGTGAATGCGGCCGTCACCACCCAGGTGGCTGCTCTTGCCTGTGTCCTCTTCGAGATGCACCCGGGTGATCCCGACGCGGGCGGTGGTGCCGTCCACGTCGACATCCAGGTGTCCTCCGACACACAACGGGACGTCGTACTGCGAGATCTGATAGTTCTTCGGTAGGTCGGCGTAGAAGTAGTTCTTGCGGTGAAACACCGAATTGGTGGCGATGGTGGCACCGAGGGCGCTGCCCAGAGCGATGGTCCACTCGATCGCCTGGCGGTTAGGTACCGGCAGCGCACCGGGAAGGCCCAGGCACACCGGGCAGACGTTGGTGTTCGGCTCGGCCCCGAAGTCGACGGGGCAGCGACAGAACATCTTCGAGCGGGTACCCAGTTCGACGTGGGTTTCGATCCCGATGACGGCTTCGTAGGTCATGCCGCCCCCTCCGAGGTCGCCAGCGCGGGACGGGCTTCGAATCCGACCAGCGACTCGACGGCGCGCGCCACCCGGAACACCGTGTCGTCGCGAAGCGCCGGTCCGAGCACCTGGAACCCGATGGGCAGACCGGCCTCGTCCAGGCCCACCGGCACCGAGATGGCCGGGTCGCCCGAGAGGTTGGAGGGGATGGTGCACACGTCGCTCACATACATCGCCAGTGGGTCGTCGGCCCGAGACCCGACCGGGAAGGCGGTGGTTGGACTGGTCGGCGTCACCAGCGCGTCGAATCGCTCGTAGGCAGCAGCGAACTCACGCACCACCAGCGTGCGCACCCGCTGCGCCTGCCCGTAGAAGGCGTCGTAGTACCCGGCCGACAGCGCGTAGGTGCCCAGCAGGATCCGTCGGGTCACTTCGGGGCCGAAGCCATCGCGACGGGTCGCCGCCATCATCTGCTCCACATTGGGGCCGTCGATACGGGGGCCGTAGCGCACGCCGTCGAAGCGGGCCAGGTTGGCGGAGCACTCGGCGGGAGCGATCAGGTAGTAGGCGCTCAGCGCGTGCTTGGTCGTCGGCAGCGACACCTCCTCGATGATCGCCCCGGCGGCGCCGAGACGCTCCAGGGTGTCTTGGAAGGCTGAGGCGACGGATGGCTCGACGCCCTCGCTCGCCAACTCGGAGAGCACGCCGATGCGCAGACCATCGACTCCTCCGTCGAGAGAGGCGCGAACCGCCGGGACGGGTCCGGGACTCGACGTGGCGTCAAAGGGGTCGTGCCCGGTGATGGCTTCGAACAGCATGGCCGCGTCCTCGACGGTTCGACCGAACGGTCCGATCTGGTCGAGCGACGAGGCGAAGGCGATCAGCCCATATCGGCTCACCAATCCATACGTGGGTTTCATCCCGACCACCCCGCACAGCGCGGCGGGCTGCCGGATCGAGCCGCCGGTGTCGGACCCGAGGGCGCCGAACGCCGATCCGACGGCGACGGCGGCCGCCGACCCGCCGCTGCTCCCACCGGGCACGCGGTCTGGATCCCACGGGTTACGGCTGGTCCCGTAGGCCGAGTTCTCGGTGGACGAACCCATGGCGAACTCGTCGAGGTTGGTCTTGCCATAGATCACGGCCCCGGCAGCCCGGAGCCGCTGGACCACGGTGGCGTCATAGGGCGGTACCCATCCGGCGAGGATCCGCGATGCCGCCGTCGTCTCCACCCCCCTGGTGACCATGTTGTCCTTCAACGCCAACGGGATGCCGTGCAGCGGGCCACGATCCTCGCCCCTCGCCAGCGCGGCGTCGGCCTCGGCGGCCACCTCGGAGGCCCCGGCATGGTCGATGGTCAGGTAGCCGTGGAGGATGGCCTCGGTCATCGACGCCCGCCGACGAACGGCGTCGAGCAAGTCGACGGCTGTCAAATCACCAGCGCGCAGGAGCGCGCCGGCTTCGGCGATGGTGAGATCGGCGGGATCGGTCATTCGTCGAGGAACGGCGGGACGCGGAAGTACCCGTCCTCGTGGTCGGGGGCGGCGGCAAGCACCTCGTCGCGATCCAGTGTCGCCCCGACCTCGTCGTCACGCCACCCGTTGACCAGGCCCAGCGGGTGGGCGGTCGGTTCCACACCCTCGGTGGGCAGAGCCTGGACCGTGGAGGCGTGCTCGAGGATCCCGGTCAGCTGAGCGCCGTAATGCTCGAGTTCCTCGTCAGTGAGAGCAATCCGCGCCAGGCGCGCCACACGGGCGATGTCGATCTCCACAGGCATGAGGGGAAGGTTAGTGACCGACGGCCCGCGTCCAGAGGCCGCAGGCGCGTTTCGCGATTCGCAATTCGCTACTCGCTACTCGCTACTCAGGAATCGTCTCATCACCTCGAAGGCCTGCTCCATGGCTGCCACGGTGGCTGACTCCTCCGCGGTATGGGCCAGGGCTACTTCGCCGGGGCCGTAATTGACCGCGGGGATTTCCCGTTCGGTGAGGCGGGCTACGTCGGTCCAGGCGGTCTTTGCTGAGACCACATCCACCAGTCCCCGCAGTCGGTCGAGGTGCGGATTGCCGGCGGGGATCGGGGCGGCCGGGGCCCGGTCGACAATGGTGACCTTGTCGGGGCCAGCACACACCTCGAGCAGTCGCGCCTCGGCCTCGGCCACCGTACGGTCGGGCGGGAATCGGTGGTTGACATTGACCACGAACCGAGCGGGCAGGACGTTGTTGGCGACGCCGCCCTCGGCCATGGTCACCGCATAGGTCTCGTTGAACTGCAGGCCCTCGACCTCGACCTGCCGGTGCTGCCGCCCGTGCATCGAGGCCAGCCACGCCCCGGCCTTGGAGATGGCGTTCTCCCCCAGCCACGGGCGGGCGCTGTGAGCGGCACGGCCGCGGAACTCGACCCGCGCGTTGAGAACCCCCTGGCACCCGAGCTGCAACTCGCCGTCCGTCGGTTCCATGACGACGGCGAACTCGGAAGTACCCAGGTCGTCCACCGCATCGAGGACCGCCTCGAGCCCGTTCCCATCGGCGGGGCCTTCCTCGCCGTCGTAGAAGACTCCTATCACGTCGAACGGCCCGCCCTGCACCTCGGGGTCTTCGAGAAGGGCCACCATCACCGCCAGGCCCGCCTTCATGTCAGAGGCGCCCAGGCCGAATACCCGGTCCCCTTCGATGCGGGCCGGCAGGTTGCCCTGGGCGGGGACGGTGTCGAGGTGTCCGTAGAGCGAGACGACCTTCTTGCCGCTCGTCGCCCCGACCACCAGCGAACGCCCGACCGGTCGCACCGGCAGGCCCGCCCCGCCGAGTCGGTCGGCGATGGCGTCGCGCAGAGACTCCTCGTGTCCGGTGGGCGACGCAATGTCGATGAGCCAGACGAGGTCGTCGGCGAGGCTCACACCGGTACCTCGAACACCCGTAGCGCATCGTTGAGGCTGGTCTTCAGGTCGGTCGACTCGGAGCGCTGCCCGATGATGAGCGCACACTGCAGCTCGTAGGTGCCCGCGGGGAAGGTCTTGGGCCTGGTTCCGGGAATGACCACCGACCGGGCCGGTACCCGTCCGCGGTATTCGACGGGTTCGGCACCGGTGACGTCGATGATCGGTGTCGACGCCGTGATCGTCGTGTTGGCTCCCAACACCGCCCCCTCTTCGACGATCACTCCTTCGACCAGGATCGACCGGCTGCCGATGAAGGCACCGTCCTCCACGATCACGGGCCGAGCAGACGGCGGCTCGAGCACCCCGCCGATGCCGACGCCCCCGGACAGGTGGACATCCTTGCCGATCTGGGCACACGATCCGACCGTCGCCCAGGTGTCGACCAGCGTGCCCGACCCGACACGAGCACCGATGTTGACGTACCCCGGCATGACGACGACGCCCGACTCGCAGAAGGCCCCATACCGGACCGTCCCCGGCGGCACCACCCGCACTCCCGCCGCGGCGAGGCCGGTCTTGAGCGGGATCTTGTCGTGGAACTCGAACGGCCCCACCTGCCATGTCTCAAGACCGGCGACTCTGAAGTAGAGGAGGATCGCCCGTTTCACCCACTCGTTGACTGCCCACCCGTCGGGGCCCTTCTCGGCGACGCGCACCTCGCCCCGGTCGAGGGCGGCGATGGTCGAACGAACCGCCTCGGTCGCTTCACCGAGCCGGTCGAGGTCGTCGAAGGCGGCGTCTATCAGCGCGCGGGTATCAGACACGACACCACCACCTTCGCAGCCTCGGCGCACTCGTCGGCCCCCGGCACCAGGGCAAACCGGAGGTAGCCCTCCCCGCCCGGGCCGAACGCCCGACCGGGTGATACCAGGACGCCCGCTTCGAGCAGCTGTTTGGCGGCCACCTCGTCGTCCTCGACGCGCACCCACAGGTAGATCCCGGCCTCCGACCCGACCACCTCGATGCCCGCGGCTTCGAGCGGCTCCCGGAGCGCCCGTCGCTTCGCATCGAAGATCGCCCGGCGTTCGGCGACGTGCCCGTCGTCGGACCACGCCGCGGTCGCCGCTGCCTGGATGAACTCCGCCGACCCGACCCCGACCGACGACCGCAGGTCGGCGACAGCGGCGATCGCCTCGGCGTCGCCGACGATGGCCCCGCTCCGATACCCGGTCATCCCCGATCGCTTGCTGCACGAGAAGAAGGAGAGCACCCCCGGCGAGCCCGGACCGGCCACCTCGAGCATCGAGTGAGGCACGTCATCCCCGTAGATGTCGGTGTACGGCTCGTCGGACAGCACCAGCACACCCCGCTCGCGGCACGCCTCGTAGAGCGCCCGCAGGTCGTCGATACCAGCGATGGCGCCGGAGGGGTTGTGCGGCGAGCAGGTCCACAGGAGCCGCATCCGATCCCAGATGGGAACGTCCCCGGGCCGCAGGACGAAGTCGCCGGACAGCTCGATGCCGAGGGGAACGGCTCCGGCAAATCGGAGACCGCGGTCGTGGATCGGATAGCCCGGGGTCGCATACCCACCGGCATCACCGGCGTCGCGGTCAATGAAGGCCAGAGGCGTCGTGAAAATCGCCTCCTTCGAGCCCGACGTCGGGAGCACCTGGGTTTCCGGATCGATCTCGACGCCAAAGCGACGCCCGACGTAGTCGGCGATCGCCGTACGCAACGAGGCGAGGCCTCGCACGGTCGGGTACTGGGACACCTCGGGGATGGCGGCTCGCGCCGCCTCCCTGATGAACTCCGGGGTCGGCTCGGTGGGATCCCCTATCGAAAAATCGACGAGGGGTTCGCCTGCCTCCCGCATCTTTCGGGCGAGCGACTGCAACTCGGCAATCGGATAGGCACCGAGCGCGGCCAGCACCGGGTTGGTGTACATCCACGGGAGGCTACCCCGGCGCGCGGCGTGTGCGGTGCGGCACCAGAGGTGCCGAGTGTGAGTGCCAGGTACTGCGTACCTGGGCCTCGGTATTTGGTATTTGGTATTTGGTACTTCAGAGCAGGCAGCTCACAGCTGACAGCTCACAGCCAGAGAAGACGCCGGTACTTGGTGGACGCGCGGGTGGGAGTCGGCCTCTTCCGACCAAGTACCAAATACTAAATACCAAATACACCTTCTCTCTCTGGCTGTCAGCTGTGAGCTGTCTGCTCTCGAATATCAAGTCCTCGGCCTGGACTACCTTGGCTCTATGTCTCCGAAGGCCTTCCGCAATCTGATGCTCGGGCTCGGGCTGGCGCTGGCTGCGCTGGTGGTGACGGTCATCGCTCTTGACACCGACGGCGATCCGCTCGAGTTGCCCGGCACTTTGCGGTCGGTGTACCCGCAGCCGAACGACATGGTGTTGAGCCAGGTGGGACTCGAGATCAACCTGCCGGTCGGGTATGAGATCACCCTCACCGTCGACGGCGTCGCGATTCCCGTGGGCGAGATCAGCGTCACTCCGGAGATCGGCCAGTTCCGGTGGCGGCCGGCGCAGGGACGGGTCGTCGAGACATGGGCTCCGGGCGAGCACACGATCGAGATCACCTGGGACCGGGTCGCCGGAGGACCGCCGGACCCGGGCGAGTTCTCGTGGACCTTCAGGGTCAGTTGAGCGAGGCGCGAACCTCTGCCAACGACCGCGTCTGACCGCCGCGACGGTCCCGCGGCTCCTCGTAGAGCCACAGGCGCATCGCCTGCTCCACCCGCGGCCACTCGGCGTCGGTGATCGAGTACCAGGCCGTGTCCCGATTGCGGCCCTTGACGATCATGTGATTCCGAGAGATGCCCTCAAAGGTGAACCCCAGGCGTTCGGCCGCCACCCGTGATGGTTCGTTGAGCGCATCGCACTTCCACTCGAGTCTCCGACAGCCGAGCGTGGCGAACGCGTGGGTGGCCATCAGCAGGATCGCCTCGGTGTTGGCGTGAGTCCGCTGTGCCGTCGGGGCATACCAAATGTGGCCCACCTCGATCCGACGGTCGGCCTCGCTGTGGTTGAGGAAAGCCGCCATCCCCAGCGGTTCGGTGGTCTCACCGGTGATCGTGTACCACCACGGGTCTGTCGAAGCCCGGCATCGGTCCATCCATGCGGTCATCGCCTCCACCGTGGGCCAGGGGCCGTAGCCCATGTAGGTCCAGGTGGCCTCGGCCTCTTGTGAGCCATGTGTCAGTGGATAAAGAGCGAGCGCATCGATACCCGGGGTGGGTCGCCGCAGTGTCGTCGACGGCCCCACCAACACCTCGGCACGCGAGCCGGTAGCTGACACCGAAGGGACCGGATCACCGACGGGCTCCGCCATCTCAGATCAGACCGACGAGTCTTCCGTCATGGTCCACGACCGGGACCGGGCCATGATCGAGGTGTTCGATCATCTCCGCGATCGCATCCACCGGATCGTCGACCGCCACGAACACTGGATCCTCGACGAGCGGGCCGACCGGTGACGCCGGATCGGCGCCGATAAGCGTGCGCTTGCGAACCACGCCGACCAACACCCCATCGTCGACGACGGGCACGGAGGCAGCGGACATCACCCCGAGGACATCGCGGACCAGCATGTGAATCCCGACCGCCTCCGGCTCCGACATCCGCTGGAAGCACCGATCTGGGGCACTACGGGCCACCACCGCACCCCCGGGCGCACCGACGACCAGTTGCTTTCCCGGTCCAAAGAACTGGCGTTGCAGCCACGACCCGCCGGCGGCACCCACGACGACCACCGCGGTCGGCGGCAGCGATGCCACCAGCGCCCGGGCCGATTCGACATGCTCGACCCGGCCGGGGAGATGAGGAACGACCATACCGAGACCGGCAAGGGTCCGCTCGGCGGCACCGTCATGGTCGTCGGTCGCCGACCCGTAGACCAGCGACCCGGGCACGTCGAGGACGGCGGCAAGGCGTTCGGCGATCCGAGCAGCGAACGCCGAGTGGGGGCCACCGCCCACCGCAGCGACCACCTCGGTGGCACGCGTCGGGTCGAAGTCAACGGGCACGGCGGTGCCGACCAGGTCGAACGAGGTCAGCCTCTTCGCCACCAGCAGGTCGGCTCGGGCACGGATGCACGCGTCGCGGAGGTCTGAATCGGCGGCCTTCGGCTCGCCGGCGGCCAGGAGTTCCGCCAACTCGGCGCACCCGTCACCGCGGGTCCACACCACCGACCATCCGGTCGTCACGGCGCGCGATCCCCGCCACCCGTCGGTCAGAGCCATGCGCGCTCGATCGGCGTCGCCCCAACTGTTGCTTCGAGCATCGCTCTCCTGCAGAAAACCTCCGCTTACGGTACACACAAGGCGCCCCGTTGGGGTGCCGCACTTGGTACTTGGTACTTGGTACTTGGTACTTGGTACTTGGTACGGAAAGCAGGGGAGCTCACAGCTCACAGCTCACAGCCAGAGAAGAGGTCGATAAGAGAGCCCCCGCGCGGTCCCCTCCCCTGAAGGGGGAGGTGGCAGCGACCGCAAGGTCGCTGACGGAGGGGGAGGGCTAACGCGTCGCGAGCCCACGTAGCGATCGCCCTCGCCCCTCGCTACTCGCTACTCGCTACTCGCTACTCGCTACTCAGACTTCCCG
>DATKBG010000001.1:0-5286 GCA_035514255.1 Acidimicrobiia bacterium | reverse complement strand
ACCAGAAGCACCGACATCGACAGGATCGAGACGATCTGACCCGCGGTGTGCGCGACGGCCTCGACGGCCAGCGCGCCCGGCTCGTCGACCCGGGCACCGACGATCTCCAGGAGTGAACCCGTCACCATGCCGGCGAGTCCTGCCACCACGAGGCGTCGGCCGAGGTGGCCCGGTCGGGTGGGCCTAGCCGGCGGCCAACGACGCACTGCAGCAAATAGCACCACCGCGATCGGCAGCGCCGGAGCGAGATGGCTCAGCCCATGCCCCACCGCGTCGGGGACACGGTTCCCCACCGTGGACACGGCCACAATGAGCAGAGCGATAGCCGCCATCGCGGCCACGACCGTGACGGTCGGCCGCCACGTCGGTGCGGTTGAGGATTCGATCGCGGCGGTCGGGCTGGGCTGCATCGACCGATGTTAAGTGTCTGAACGCTTGCCGGCCATCTTTCCCACAGCCGCGTCGATGCCTTCGTCCGCAGCCTCCACCGGCTCAATGTAGAGCCGACCCCAATCGATGCGCCCGTCGCGAACTCCGGCGACGATCACCCCCGCCAAGTCCAGCACGCTGCCGTCTACTCGCGTGCCCGTCCAGCGCCACTCGGACCACTCCCGCCCATTGTCCTGGCAGTGGCCCAGCAGCTCGGCAGTGAAATCCGGCACTCCCCGGAATATCGTCGACCAGTTCGTCCGGACCTGCTCCCGACCACCGAAGCCGCGGCCGGGATGGACCGGCTGCTCACTCTGGTAGTCGGCGTGAAAGCAATCGAGGAACGCCTCGAGATCGTGGGCATTCATCGCATCTCGCAGCCGGATCGCCACCGCCATCGTGCTCTCCTTCCTGTCGCCGTCAAGCCGCATCGTCGTCGAAGCTAGCGATGCCGGTCGGGTCGTACGGGTACATCCAGACCATCGCGTCGAAACGACGACAACTAGTCACTGAGATGTCCTATATCGGCGGCTAGCCGGAAGAGCGTTTCGGTAACAACAGCACCACCACTACCGTTTTCGGCATGCAGTCCGACGAGCACGTGCGACTCGGGAGGATGACCCATCCGGTCCGCGGTTTTCTCCACGGCACCGCAGCTGTTGTCTTCCTGGTGGCCGGACTGGTTCTCGTCCTGAGCTCTCCGTCCGGGGTGCTTCGCCGCTGGTCGCTTCTCGTGTTCTGCCTCAGTCTCGTGGCCCTGTTCACCACCTCATCGCTGTATCACTCGATCCCCTGGCGGAACGACTGGAAGCTCCGGATGCAGCGGTTGGACCACACGATGATCTACGTCCTCGTCGCTGGGACCTTTACCCCCATCGCCGCCATCGTCCTCACGGGCTGGATGCGATGGACGACCCTTGGCATCCAGTGGGCCATCGTCGTGATCGGAGCGATCCACAAGGCGAAGTCGAAGGCCGGGCGTCACTCCGTCTCGGTCGCCCTCGCCACGACTCAGGGTTGGCTCGCCGCGTTCCTGTTGTGGCCGCTCGCCCATCGATTGCCGTGGACCGCCATCGTCGCCATCCTCATCGGAGGCGTCCTCTACACGGTCGGAATGGTCTTCCTGGTCACCGGCCGACCCAGACTCTGGCCGCGGGTCTTCTCCTATCACGAGGCGTTTCACGTCCTCGTGGTCGCTGCTGCTGGCATCCACTTCGTCGCCATCGCCCGATGGGTCGCCCCGTACTGACCGACGGCTACAGCCGCTCGGCGATCGACTTCATCTCCATGAAGAGACGCAGGTAGTCGGGTCCGCCTGCCTTTGCATTCGACCCGGACATCTTGAACCCGCCGAACGGCTGAACGCCGACGAGAGCTCCGGTGATCTTGCGGTTGAGGTACAGGTTGCCGACGTGGAACTCGCGGCCGGCGCGATCCAGGCGCTCCCGGTCCTGCGAGTACAGCCCGCCGGTGAGGCCAAACTCGGTGTCGTTGGCGATGTCGAGGGCATCGTCGAAGTCGCGTGCCCGGATCACCGACAGCACCGGACCGAAGATCTCGTGCTGGGCGAGGCGGGCGTCCCGGTCGACGCCGACGAAGATCGTCGGCTCGATGTAGTACCCGCCGTCCTTGTCGACTGCCGACCCTCCGAGCACCAACTCGGCCTCCGACTTCCCGGACTCGATCTCGGCGAGCACCGCCTTGTGCTGTGAAGCCGAGATGACCGGACCGACGGCGAAGTTCCCGGTCCCGGGCCCCATTTCGAGCGCCGAGGCCCGTTTGACGACCCGGTCGAGCACCTCGTCGTGGATGGTGTCGACGAGGATCAGGCGGGAGGCCGCAGAACACTTCTGTCCCTGGAACCCGAACGCCGATCGCACGACGTCGGCGGCTGCAGCCTCCAGGTCGGCGGTCTCGTCCACGACCATGGCGTCCTTACCTCCAAGTTCCATATACGCCCGCTTCAGCCACCGCTGTCCTGGCCCGACCACGGAGGAACGCTCGGCGATCCTCAGGCCGACCTCCTTGGAGCCGGTGAAGTTGATGAACCGGGTTCGGGGGTGGTCGACGAGGGTGTCGCCGATCTCGGCGCCCGGGCCCGGCAGGTAGTTGACGACACCCGGGGGAATCCCGGCTTCCTCGACCATCTGCATCCATCGGGCCCCGAGGATCGGCGTATTCGAGGCTGGCTTGCACACCATGGTGTTGCCGGCCATCACCGGACCCATCACCATGCCGACGAGGATCGCCAGGGGGAAGTTCCACGGCGGAATGGCGACGCCGGCCCCGATCGGAATCAGCCGGGACTCGTTGATCTCCCCTGGGATCTGCACCACGGGCAGCGGCTTGCCCATCTCGACCGCCTGATGGGCGTAGTAGGTGACGAAATCCACCGCCTCGGCGACGTCGCCCTCGGCCTCGGCCCAGTTCTTGCCGGCCTCGTAGACCATGAGGGCGGCGAGCTCGTAGGTGTGGGCGCGCATGATCGCCGCCAGCTCCAGCCCGTAACGGGCCCGGGTGGCGCCGTCGAGCGCCGACCAGGCCGGGAAGGCGCGCCAGGCCGCATCGAGAGCAGCGTCGGCCAGGGCGGCGTCCCCAGAGGCGATGGTGCCGACCACACGATCAGGCTGCGATGGGTCGATGCTGGTGATAGTCGACTCGCTCTCGATCCACTCGCCATCAATGACCAGCCCCCACGACTTACCGAGATACTCCCCGACCCCGGCGATAGCGAGCTCGAAAGCGGCGCGACGCGCTGGGTCGGTGAAGTCCGAGTAGGCCTGCGGGTAGTACGGCTCGAACACATCCACTCCTCGTCCGTTTGCGTGTGGTCCCGAGTATGCCCGTCGCGCGGATGGTTGGCTATCGCAGAGCCCACTCGCGGGGCTCGTCGTCGACCGAGTGCAGCACGAAGCGCGATGCCACCAGAAAGGCGAGCAGCACACCGAGGGCGACTTCCCTGGGCAGCCCCGCCACGGTGACGATGAGACCCCACAGGAGGGGCCCGACGATGGTGGCAAAGCGCCCCACGGTCGCATACAGGCCGAACAGCTCACCGAGATGCTCGGGCGGCGAGATGCGCTGCATGTAAACCCGATCGGCCGCCCACAGCGCCCCGAGCGCCAGTCCGCCAAAGATCCCGAGGCCCCAGATGAGGGCCTGTATCTGGAACGCACCGGCCACGATGCCAAGTGCCATCGCCGCCATCCACAGATGGAGCACCCGGTGGAGGGTCCGGCGGGGTCCGTCGCGGTCGACGACGAGCCCACCGAGGAAGCCACCGGCAAGCGCCCCGACGATGGCGAGGAGGAGCAGCACCTGTACCTGGCCCGACGAGAACCCCAGTTCCTCGATCACGTAGATGGTCAGAAACCCTCCAATGAGCGTGTTCACCGCATCGGTGTAGAGGAATCGACCCACGAGGAACCGGGCGACCCCTCGATACCGCCGGGCGAGCTGCCAGGCCGCCACGAGACGACGCGCGCTGGAGCGCAGCGAAGGCGGCGGCCCCTCCAGGCGGGGGCGGGGTCGTTCGCGGACGAACAGGAACGTCGGCAAGGCGAGCAGGAAGAACAGGACGGCGACGATCTTGAACACGCCCGGGTACCCGAGCCGGTCGAGGAATAGGGCGCCCACGGCGACCGCGATGAACGACCCGAGATACCCCACACCGATCCCGAACCCGGACACCTTCCCGATCGTCTCGGGCGTGGAGACGTCGGGCAGGAGCGCGTCGTAGATCACCGACGCCAGGTTGAACCCGATGAGTGCCACCGAAAACAGCGCCAAAGACGCCACGATCGGAAAAGAGGCGAGGAAGAAGGTCGGAACGACGGCGAGGATGGTGGCCGGGAGCAGGTACGGAATCCGTCGGCCCCGATGGTCACTGCGAGCCCCGATCCACGGGCCGAGCACGATGACGACGACCATGGCGGCGTTGATCGCCAACGCCAGCGCCAGGTCGGCGGAGCCGTCCCGCCCGACCCATCGCGGAAGATCACCGGCGTTATCGGTGAGCCACTCGGCGAAGTAGAGGGCGCCGACCCCCAGCGAGAAGATCGTGTTGGCCAGGTCGTAGGTCGCCCACGAGACCACGCTGAGCCTCGTCGGTCGCCACCCGTCAGATGTCACGGGCGAAAACTAGCGGTCAGCCTTCGGCATATTTGTCACACCCGCTGGGTACGTTGTGCACATGATGAACGTGATCAACGAGACCGTGATGCGCACGGATGAGGACCGCACTGACATCGAGGCCTGGTTGCTCGAGATGGGGCTTCGGGCCATCGTCGTAGACGAATGCCCGGCACCGGATTGCGAAGTGTGCCACCCGGCGCTGCGCGAAGCCGCCTAGGCCTCGCCCTTCAGCAGGTCGATGACCCGGGCATCGGGGGTCTGGCCGAAGTCGTCGTACCACTCTCCCACCGCGCGGAACGGTTCCGGGGTCAGCGGACAGATCACCTCGTCGGCCAGCATCTCCAACACTGCGACGGTCTGCGGCGGGCCGACCGGGACCGCGCACACGACGGTCCCGGCGCCGCCACGGGTCACCTGGCCCAACGCCGCCCGTAGCGTGGCGCCGGTCGCCACCCCGTCGTCCACCACGATCACCACCCGGTCCTCGACATCGGGCGTGGCCCCGAAGGTGGTGATGCGACCCGAAAGCCGCTCCCGGGCGTCGGTCACCGCCGATTCCACCTCCGCCTCGGTCATCCGTAACCGGCGGACGGTCAATTCGTCGACCAGCGCGTGGCCATGGGAGCTGACCGCACCGATGGCCAGTTCCGGATTGCCCGGTGCACGGATCTTCAGCGCGTGGACGGCACCCAACTCCCCACCGAGTGCGTCGGCGACCGCAGC